>NZ_AHMM02000024.1:300000-401482 GCF_000243675.2 Leptospira inadai serovar Lyme str. 10
CCATTGGAAGAGACTTAACGCAGAGCATCATTAAAATCTGTCCTCCAAAGCGACTAAATATGCCTTGGGCTTGCCGGATTTTACCCCAATCCGTCCAGTCCGGCAGCACTTCGGTGGTTTCGAAATATTCTTCGAAGTACGGCGGAAGTCCGGGAGGAATCGGATCGGAGTTTTTAGCAAGAAAATCGAAAAAAAGCAATGTCTTAGGTTGATCGAACGCTGATTCATGAAAGTATTTTCTAATAATCTCATCCGCAATCGGATCCGTTTCTTGTCGCAGTGCTCTAAGTTCCTTCGTTTCCATCTGCAGTACCTCCAACTCTAGCTTTCTAGGATTGGCAACTGTAATATTCGGATTTTAAAAAGAAAGCACTTGTAAAAAAATCTAGAACGAAATTCTTGTTTCATGCTCGCGCTTCAAACTCGAAGAAAACGCCTCTTTTCCCTAATATTCTTATGTACGATATCGACTACTGGAGATCTTCTTTCGGTCGGGATCTTTCAACCCTCTCATAATGCTCGTTATGGCGGAATGGGTGGAACAAATTTAGCAGTAGGCGGTTCGCCGATGGACATCGGCACGAATCCCGCTAATTTAGGACTGTCTTCGAAAAAAGAACTCGAATTCGGAGTTTCTTTACCTTACATTCGTTCGATATATACCGATAAATTCCAAGATCCCGATCCTAATTTAGCTTATACGAATTCTCAAAATTATAATGTTCTTGCACCGCTTCCGTATCTAGCGATTCGGATTCCTATTTCGGAGAAATTAACGTACGGCACCGGGATCTATGTTCCCGGTGGCGGGAATGGAAACGTCAGCGAATTGAATCGTGCGACACCGAACGGTCAGACTTTCCAAAATTGGTCCGGGCTGAATATTTCGGGTCCGATCGGCAACTCGAGAAGAATTAAGGAATCCTATTCGAGCACATTTTATGTTGTAAAGAATACTCATGCACTTTCGTATAGAATCGGAAATTTATTGATCGGAGCCGGAATAGAAGGCATTTATTCGCATCAAATAGCCTACCAAAAATACTATGACCCGACCGGATCGGTCGAACTACCGGGCCAGGGATTTTACTATAGGAGTAGAAACGCATTCTCTCTAGGCGGAATTTTCGGTTTAACCTATCAGCTTACCGACACTATTAAGGCTGCCTATTCCTACCAAACTTCCGCAAAACTTCCTTTAGACGGAGATATGCAAGTGGGAGCGAACCCGGGAAGAACAGGGGTCTCCGCGGCGTTCTATCTCCCCGAACGCCACGGACTCGGCGTTTCCTACGGTACGGAAAAGTTCCGTATCGGAATGGACTTCCTTTATTATAATTATAGTTCTTATGTAACGACCTATAAGCAGGTCCTCGCCGCGGCTTGGTACCCTACTCCATTCGGAAATACGAATACGATTCCTCAAAATCTGGATTACCATGATTCTTGGGCTGCAGGAATCGGAGGAGAATACGAATCCGATTCCTGGATCTATCGCGCCGGAGCTCGTCATAATACCGGGGTGCTGCGATCCGACGGCACAAATGCTCTTCAAGCCGGAATCATGGTCCAAGATCTCGTTTCGGTCGGCCTCGGCTATAAAAGAGATAAGTGGAAATTCGATTTTACCTTTCTATACTACCTACCTGCGCGAGTTACCGGGCAGCTGACTAGCGACTGGACGCTTGTGCATACTGCGTTCGGCCCGACGGACATCAGATTGCAGGAATTTCAACATTCTTTAAAGTCGGATATCCCTGCCCTAATGTTCGGCGCCAATCGAACCTTTGATTAAAAAGCGGATCGAAAACCGAATCAGGACTTCCTTTTTCTTAGCCTCATGAACGAAATGGAAACCAAACTTATGAAATCGACTGTCGGTAATAATAGAATCATAGGATGTAATAATCCTAGCAATACGAAGGTAAGTAAGAAGAAGCAACTGAATTCACCGCCTCGAATTCCTGCTGTAATCAAGGGATCCAATCGATATCGAACCGCTATAAAATTATAATATGCAAGAAGGATAATCTGACCGGCAAGAATATGGATCGGGCCAAGAAGAATTTTGTCGTCCTTCCAACCGATAAACCCGGTATCCGAAAAATGAAAAAACCGTAGAAATCCTTCGGTAAAAAATAAAATCCAGAGTCCTAACCCGAACATATAAACCGCGAACAAGAATCGATTTTTATGTTCGAACTTTAGTTCCTTCCCGATTGGACTTTCGATTTGGTATTCACCCTCCCGCAACGATTTCCAAGTAATAATCGCGCCTAAAACATCGATCGTTAATTGAACGGCCAGATAAAAGAGAAAAAAGCCTCTAAAAGAACTCGGAGCGGAAGAAGAAGTGCTTAAGAAATAAAATAAAAATGCGACGATCAAATAATAGCCTGCTATCCAAAGCCTAGCGGCGACCGACGCTGCCGCAAACGAAGTTAACATCCGCCCTTTCCAATACCATATCGCGAAAATATAATGGAATAGACCCAATGCGAGAATAAAAAGAATCTCTTGCTTTTCCTCGTATGCCGAAAGATAAGCGAACCCCTGCCAGATCAAAATCCAAGTTCCGACGCAAAGATTCCAGAAACTATTCCATCGTAAAGATCGACTAACTAGAGTATGCGACAAAGTTTTCATCCGCGTTTTTTCCTTTCTCTCCGGCCACCCATCTTTCCCTTATACAAAAAGGATTCAAATATCTTTCAGAATCTCACGCCTAATTCTTGATTTCTTTTCTAAAACGAATTCTACCATCTAACAAAAAATAGGTTTAGTGCCTTTTCCATTCCGATCCAAACCTTTTGATCTAACCCGAGAAAGCCTGAGCAAAGATTCTGATCGATAAACCGAACCGATGATAAAATTTCGAAAAGGCAACCTTGGATTGGATTCCCGAAACTCGATCTCGTCCCTGCCGATCATTAAAATCCGAATCAGGATATCGTATATTCCCAAAAGAATTCATTCGACCATGCTACATTAACCCGGAAACTTATTTGAATTTTGTTTACTATTTTTTCGCTTTAACGGAACATTATCTATAATAATGGAATAAGCATAAGGAGAGGATGGACTATGAGTTCAAACGCATTCAATCGGGCTTCGCTCCAAAACCAATCCGAGAAGCAGCAATATAGAAATTTTCTAGAATCGATTTACCAAAAACAAAATGAGAGCACTCATCAGTACGGCGGTCGACGTGTCGCGAGGGACTTCATTCAGGAACTGTTCAATATCATTTTTGCGGGATACTTCTCCGATCTAACGTTTCGCGATATCGCCCAAGTGGAAGATAGCATAGCGTTATTTATGTCGGAAGCTAAAGATAAGCTTCAACCTTACTTGCTTTCGACTCCGTCCTCCACAACTCTTAACCTTAACGATGTACTCGCGGATTTTCAAAACAATCTCCCCAATTTATACGAGCTCATTTGGCAAGACGCACTGGCCGCTTACGAAGGAGATCCCGCTGCGGAAAGTGTAAAGGAAGTCATACTCGCTTATCCCGGTTTTTATGCCATAGCGGTTCATCGGATTGCGAACGTCCTCCACGGCCTAGGAGTTCCGATCTTTCCAAGAATGTTAAGCGAATACGCGCACGAAAAAACCGGAATCGATATACATCCCGGGGCAAAGATCGGGAGATCTTTTTTTATGGACCACGGAACCGGAATCGTCATTGGAGGAACCTCGATTATCGCCAATAACGTGAAAATCTACCAAGGAGTAACGTTAGGCGCATTGTCCGTGAGTAAAAGTATGGCACAGTTGAAAAGGCACCCGACGATCGAAGAAAACGTAATTATCTATGCCGGAGCCACCATCCTAGGTGGGGATACGGTGATAGGACGAAACAGTATCATTGGCGGGAACGCTTGGTTAACGCAAAGCGTTCCGTCCTATTCCATAGTGAATCAGAAAAATGAAGTACGAGTACGAAATTCCCAGGAGTTGAATAACGTAATCGATTTTTCGATATAAGAGCCTCTATCTTCATTATCCTCTTCCTATTTGAATTTTCTGCCCATTCCGCAGGGAGGACATTCTTTCCTCCCCCATCGCTCCTCTAGAAAGAATTATTTTTAACACGCCCGTTTCGGATAAACCTTTCGTTTTTTGATTTCGGGACCCGGAAAAAGTTGACAATTTATATACCCCTATGGGTATATGTTATTTAACATACCTATGGGGGTATATATGCAAACTGGGGCGAACTGGTGCATCGAGCGATTTCTTTTCCTGATCGGAGGAATCTTCTCATTAATCGGCGTATCGATCGGCTTTTTTATTACGCAATGGGGATATCTATTGAATCTGTTGGTGGCTTTAAACATGATCCTGTATGCCGGCACGGGCTTTTGCCCGATGGCGTTTCTGCTTAAAAAAATAGGGGCCCCTTCGGAATGCAAAATCGTCTCCGGAAGGGAGGAGTGAGAATGAAGTCCCTCGCTAGAGCCTTCATACTCCTGGGGGTATATCTAACCGGTCTTTCCGCGACGAGGGCCGATAAGAGCGTCGGATTTCCCGAAATCTGGGAAAAAGTAAAAATGAATTCACCCTCGATAAAAGCGAAAGCACTCGAGTTGCGAGCTGCGGAAATCGCAAAGGAAAATTCGGATATGCACTGGCTGCCCAGAATCTACACCGATTTAAGAAATTATAATACCAACGATCCAGGATTGAATTTCCAAGGCAAACTTGGGCAAAGAGCAACCAGGGAATCCGACTTCTCCACTCTTAGCGTACGACAAAGACCTTCCAACTATTTGGATTCCAATAATCTTCCGTATCAAAATCTGAATGTAAATTCCTTGAATATCGCAGCCAAGGATACTTTAAATCATCCGGGTAGCAATACTTATTCCAGAGGAACCCTCGGGATCGACGTGACGCTCTACGAAGGCGGATCCAAGAGTAATCTCTCGAAAATGAAGCAAAAAATCGTGGAAGGGAACAGATACGAAGCGTCCTATATTCGAAAAAAAGAATACTATGAGGCAGCGGTGGCCTATCAGTCGGTTCGAAACGTGCTCGAAGCCAAGGAGGGAATCGAACGTTTAATTAAGAGGATCGATCAATTTTCAAAATTTTATAAGATCGGAGCCTCGGGAAATCCGACAGAATACTCCGGCGCCTTAGCGATCAAATCGCTTAGATTGAAATTAGAAGCGCTAAGAGGCGATTACCTATCCAGAGGACAAGCTGCAATAGAGATGCTAAAGCTGCTTAGCGGTTTTCTTCCGGATGAATTTACTCCGTCGGCGGATAATAATATAAACTTTTCCGATAAATACCTGGCGTATCCAAAATCGGATTCCAATGCTAACACTTCTCTCTCGAACGCATACTCGTCGTATGCCGAAAGTGCGCTCATTGCGGTCGATACGGAGAGGGCTAGGTTTCTACCGAAGGTAGGCGCTTATGCGGAGGCCTACGCGTATGAAGGGAGCCGGAGTACCGCGACATCGTACAACACCGGCATTTACTTACAAATGAATTTATTGAATCCTTCCGACATCGGCGCCGTAAAGGAAGCCAAAACGAAGTCCGATGCCGCTCGTAAGAAAGCGGACGAAATTAGACTAAAGGAAGAAAGCAATTTTCGAGTGCTCTTATTCCAAGAAGAAACCCTGAAAAAGAACGTTTTACTGGCATCGGATTCGCTTAAGACACAGGAAGAACAGCTCGATTTAAGTCTACGCCTATTCCGAACGGGAACGATACATTCTTTGCAATTAGCGGACGTGTTCGGAAAAACGGCGGAGTCGTTAATTTCGAACGTAAATCTCAACTCCGAATATTTAAAGATCAGGGCCGAGTTAAACATGTACAATAATTTAGAGAATTATAATGAATAATACGAGAGAACACGCCTTAGGTTTTGCGGGAAAAATTGCGGACCTTTTCGTCAATTCCCGCCTTACTCCGGTCATTTCGATAGCGAGCATTCTATTAGGCATATTCGCAGTGACGCTGACTCCGAAAGAGGAAGAGCCTCAAATCTCCGTTCCAATGGTGGACATTCATATCTCAAGCCCCGGTTTTGTCGCAAAAGAGACCGAAAGGAAAGTCGTCGAACCGATAGAAAGAGCCGTTTGGGGTTTGGAAGGCGTCGAGTACGTTTATTCGGCCAGCGGAGATCACGGGGCAATCATTACCGTTAGATTTAAAGTAGGCGAACCGTTGGAACCTTCGCTTGTAAAAATACATCATAGTTTGATGGAAATTAAATCCACCCTACCTCCGAACGTTCCGGCACCTACCGTTCGCTCTTACACGATAGACGATGTTCCGTTTTTAGCGCTGACTTTTAGTTCGGAAACAAGAGATGATTTTTCCTTACGATCAATCGTGGCTCCTCTTGCTAGAGAGTTATCCAGCACTCCCGATATCGCTCGAATGGAATTATTAGGCGGCCGAAAAGAAGCGGTCCGAGTCATCGCAGATCCGAATAAAATGCAGGTTTATGGATTAAGTATTTCTGATATTGCAAATGGAATCCGCGCAAACCAAGGATTTATGCCTTCGGGCAAAAATTGGGGAAAAGATTTCCTTTATGATATTGAAATAGGAACGCCGATATCGAATGCAAAACAAGTCATGCTCACACCCTTGGTTCGACGAGGAGGCAATGTCGTCCGCGTGTCCGACGTGGCGGAAGTGCGGGACGGAGCGGAAGAAAAGATAAGGCAATCCTCGATTCTAGATAAATCTCTAGGACCTGTGCATCGTAATGCGGTGACTATCTTATTTTCAAAACGGAAAGGAACCGACATATCGAAACTTTCCCAAGAAATACTTCAACGCTCCGAATTTTTTACTAAGGATCTTCCTAGCGATATCGCAATGACGGTACTAAGGGATTATGGCGCGACTGCAGGAGATAAATCGACCGAATTGATCGAACATTTGCTGATCGCGACTTTTTCGGTTTCCGTACTGATCGCGATCTGGATGGGAATTCGCGCATCGTTTGTAGTTTCCATTTCGATTCCGGTCACATTATCCTTGACTCTCGCTCTTTACTATTTCTTAGGATATACGCTTAACAGAGTAACTCTGTTTGCGCTCATTTTCTCGATAGGAATTTTAGTCGACGACGCGATCGTAGTGGTGGAGAACATCGAGCGACATCTAAAGTTAAAGCCGGATCAAGGAATCGTAAAAACCATTCTGCAGGCGGTGTCGGAAGTAGGAAATCCTACAATATTGGCCACGTTTACGGTGATAGCCGCAATTCTACCGATGGCATTCGTGAGAGGATTGATGGGCCCTTACATGAAGCCGATTCCGGTCGGCGCAAGTTTAGCGATGCTTCTCTCCTTGCTAGTAGCTTTTATCGTAACTCCCTGGGCTTCCGCTCGATTCTTAAAGTCGCATTCAAAAACCGAAAAGAAACCCGTCAAGGATTCCAAACTGAATTTATTGTATGAAAGCTTTACGGCCTGGTTGCTGAATTCCAGGAAAAACGCGATTCTTTTCGGGCTTTCAATCATAATCCTTTTGCTGGCATCCTTTAGCTTGGTTGCTTTTAAATTCGCTAAGGTAAAAATGCTCCCCTTCGACGACAAAGAGGAATTCCAAGTATTGATCGATTACGATCCGAAAACACCTCTCGAAAAAACGACCGAATACACTCGAATCTTGGCGAATTCTCTTATCGAAAATTCGAATATTCAAAAAATTCAAATCTTCGTCGGAGATCCGGCACCTTTTTCGTTTTCAGGGATGGTCAAGCACAGCTTTTTGCGGAACAAGGAGTGGCAGGCCGACTTACATATCGTTCTCAAAAATAAGAATGAAAGGAATAAAAAAAGCCACGATATAATCGAATCCTTACGTCCTAGTATTACCGATTTCGGTAAACAAAGCAAAGCTATCACTAAGGTCTTGGAAATACCGCCGGGACCTCCGGTGCTAGCCACATTCGTGGCGGAAGTGTACGCTCCGACGGAACGCGAGCGGGAAGAGGTCGCGTTTGAAATTCAAAAATCCCTATCGATGCAAAAGGGAGTCGTAGACATCGATTCAAGTTTACGAGCTCAAAGACCTAGCATCGTATTCCCATTCGATTACGTTGCGGCCGGGAATTTAGGAGTTCAAGCCGTAACGATGGCTCAGGTCTCAAATTACGTTTTTCAGGAAACTTCCTTGTCCACCCTATCCGAAACGAGACGTCCGGAGGATATCGCCATCTCGCTTTCTTTGAAGGACTCGGCGAGAATTTCCAAAAATCCATTCGAAAAATTGAATGTAACTACGTTAGAGAACGGCTCTATTCGTGCGGATCAAGTATTGGATCAACCGAAAATACGCGAAAACAGGATTAGAAATCGAAAAAACTTACGTTCCTTAGAGTATGTTACCGCTGAATTTTCCGGAGCCGAAGAATCGCCTGTTTACGGAATTTTAAACCTCTCCGATAAGGTTACGCATCCGACTTTTACTTCGGAGATCCCCTCGCCTTTAAACCAAGCCATCGTGAAATGGGACGGAGAATGGTTTATAACTTACGAAGTGTTTCGAGATCTGGGTATTTCGTTCGCGATAGTCATGCTGATCATTTACGTATTAGTGTTGGGTTGGTTTCAAGATTATCTGGTTCCTTTAATCATAATGGCACCCATACCGATCTCGTTGATCGGTATTCTACCCGGACATTGGCTTCTCGGCGCCTACTTCACCGCCACTTCAATGATCGGATTCATTGCAGGAGCGGGAATTATCGTTCGTAACTCGATTATCCTGGTCGATTTTATCAATTCCGAGATATCCAGCGGTGCTCAGCTTCGACAAGCGGTTATCAACGCGGGATTGGTAAGATTTAGACCGATGTTATTAACCGCATCCGCCGTCGTAGTAGGAAGTTCCGTAATGTTATTCGACCCGATCTTTCAAGGGTTGGCGATTTCCTTAATTTTCGGAGAAATTGCCGCAACGCTACTAAGCCGCTTTGCAATTCCCGCCATTTATTATTGGTTCTTAATGAATCGAGGGCCCATATCGAAGAAGCATTAACGTGATCGAATGTGGAAATAAATAGGATAATTATCAACCGTCCTATTTAAGATTAAAAGTGGAAAATAGGTTCTATATCGGTACAGCTTACCATCACAAACGGAGGTTCATATGAAAATCAACGAAGGTACTCTAGATAGAATTTTAAGATTAGTGGCCGGAGTCGCCATTATTACTTGGGGCTTCTTGGCCCAGAATTGGTTAGGCGCAATCGGAATCATTCCGCTTGTTACCGGGTTGATCGGATGGTGCCCGCTTTACTCGGTGCTCCATTTAAATACTTGTCCGGCTAAAAAATCCTGAAATCCGATCTTTCACTTGCTGGCCTTATCTTCCGAGAGTTAAGGTTAGCAGGGATACGTCTTTTGATAACTCACTCTGGAGATACGGCCCCGAGTCTTACTCTAGGAATTTCGACGGATGGGGGGGCTGTCTTCGTATAATATTACGATTATAGAGAGAATGCGGTCTTGATCGCCTTTCTGACATTTTCTTTAATATTCGCGGCCCCTTTCCTCTCCACAAAGCACTTCTCCATATAAGCGTGCATATAAGCTTCGCCGAACTTCTTTAAAGCCTGACTGGCCGCTTTCAATTGCATAAGAGTCTTCTCGCAGTCGGTATCTTCTTCAAAAAGGCCCTTTTCAACCGCCTCGAGTTGACCTTTGATCCTATGAATTCTATGAATTAACTGCGTGTGGACATCGATTTTCTTCATTTTTGTATACCCTCAAGGGTATACTCACAGAGAACGGAGATTCGTCAAAGTAAAAACTTTATTAATTCCGAATACATTTTATCGGAACGAACCGCCTCTACATATCGGCAGCTAGATCAGCTCTTTAGAATTTTAAATAGCTAACCGCTATCCTTAACGAATAGTTTTGATAAAAATCATAAAGAAATCGAGATATTTATCATTTTATAAGATAGGAACTTAATGGTATATTCGTACGTTAGAAATTCACTTCTGTAATCATAAAACAGAGGGAATTATCGAGGGATAAAAATATGGCAAATGCTGAAGTCAATCAAGTTAAACCGAAGGAAGGAAATGCTGATCACTTTAGATTTCTAGAACCATTCCAGCAATTCAGTCGGGATTTCGATCGGTCTTTAGAGGACCTCTTTATGGATTTCGGAAACTTTAAACTTTGGGCTAGGCCTACGTTTATGAAGAGCGGCCTTCCGAAAGTAAATCTGAAAGAGAATAAGGATTCTTATGTCTTGGAAGCGGAACTTCCCGGATATAGTTCGAAAGAAGTTGAAATCGGAATCAAAGGGCATATCCTAACCTTAAAAGGTGAAAAGAAAGAATCGCACGATGAAAAAAAGGAAGAATATCACCTTCATGAAAGTGTGCATGGAAGTTTTTATCGTTCTTTTAAGCTGCCCGAATCCGTTCTTGCCGATAAAATAAACGCGGCCATGAAAGACGGAATCCTTACCTTGACTCTTCCCAAGTCGGAAGAAGAGAAAGTTCAAACAAAAAAGATAGAAATAAAATAAAATTGTCTCCGTCGGTCATTGGCCGACGGACTTTAAAATCCATAATATATTAAATAATATGCATGTCAACCGCCGACATCGGCAAGCTATCAGGCCTAAACCCCGAAGAAGCAACCGCTCTTTGCGTCGCGGTCATAGCGTTAATCTTCATAGCGATCTTTCAAAAGAATAAAACCGAAACCGCCTTAGAAACATTGTGGGACCTTTCCATTCCCACCGCCGTAGTGATAAGGGATTCGATAAGGTCGTCGATTTCCGCAAGGTAAATTGTCCCGGGAGATTCGGTATTCATCAGAGAAGGGGAACGGATACCGACGAACGGTTTTTTAGTTCAAGATATAAATTTGCAGATAGACGAATCCTTAATTTCGGGTAGCCGTTCCGGTTGTTAAACGAAGCTTGCTCGGGAAGGAAGCGGATGATTCGGCTTCTCGGAAGTGAAATTTCGAGACGAAACGTTAGTCACAATGGTCGACATCTTAGGCGTCTTATGGTAGGAAATCAAAAAAGGCAAAACCACCTCTTCGAATATCGCAAAGTCGATTATTCTGCCTTCGAAAAACGCATCCTAGCAAACGACCGGGCTCACTTTCCAGATCTGATCGGCGTATTTCCGAACCGTATTGTCGGACGAAAATCTTATGCTCTTACACGTATTTATAATTGATTTTTTAGTCCAGCTTTCCGTATCCTTAAAATCCTTCGAAATTAAATCCTGTTGTTCCAGATAGGAATGCAGATCCGCTAGAACGAAATATCGATCCCCTTCGTCCGTAATCGAAGAAACCAAATCCTCGAATAAGTCCGCCGAATTTCCCGCTAAAAAGTCGTCCCGTAACGAATTCACTAGTTCATGAATTAAACCATCGTGTTCGTATAATAGAATGGAGGAGTAACCTTCCATTTCCATTTTCGTCAATTCGGAAATTGTTTTTCCGAAAACGTAAAAGTTTTCAGATTTAACATCTTCTAATATTTCAATGTTCGCCCCGTCCAAAGTGCCGATCGTGATCGCACCACTCAACGCGAATTTCATGTTTCCGGTCCCGGAAGCTTCCGTGCCTGCCGTGGAAATCTGTTCGGAAACGTCGCAGGCCGGAAAAATTCTGTCCGCTAAGCTTACCCGATAATCCGGTAAAAAAACCACTTTCAATTTATCCCGTACTTTGGAGTTTCCGTTCACCGCCCCCGCGACGGAATGAATTAATTTGATGATTTTCTTCGCTCTATAATATCCGGGAGCGGCTTTGCCGGAAAAAATAATCGTCCTAGGCGTGTAATCCCAGTTAGGTTCTTCCAGAATTCGTCTATAATCTCTTATGATCCGCAAAACATTCAGTAGTTGTCTCTTATATTCATGAATCCGTTTGACCTGAGCGTCGAAAATCGAATCCGGATCGACTTTCAAATCGCAAGAGCGGGAAATAATCGAAGCGAGCTGGATTCTATTCTCTCTTCTACAAAGTCTCCACTTCTCTCTAAAACCTGCATCCGAAATAAAAGGTTCCAATTTATGTAATATGTTTAAGTTTGCCTGCCATTCATTTCCGATAGAGTCACTGATCAGCTTCGTTAAACCCGGATTAGAAACGAGAAGCCATCGACGATACGTAATCCCGTTCGTTACGTTTCGGAATTTACCCGGATAGATACGATCGAAATCAGGAAATAATTTTTCCTTAATAATGGAGGTGTGTAACTCGGATACCCCATTAACCGACTTAGATCCGATAATCGCCAGATGAGACATCCGAATACTTTTAGGGAGAGTCTCGCTAACCAGAGAAAGGCTCGTAATGACCTCCCGTTTTTCCCCTCTTTTCTTCAAATGCTCTATAAAATAATAATTTATGGAATAGATGATCTCAAGATGCCTCGGCAATAGCCACCCCAAAAGATCCACATTCCAGGTCTCCAGAGCCTCGGGCATAACCGTATGATTCGTATATCCGAAACACTCTTTGGTAATCGACCAAGCTTTTTCCCATTCGAGTCCATGCTTGTCTACTAAAAGTCTCATAAGCTCGGGGACTCCTAAGGAAGGATGAGTATCATTCATTTGGAAAAAAGCCCTGTCCGGTAAATGCTCCCAAACCGGATCGCCTCCCTCCTCTTCGATAAAAGTGCGTAGTGCGTCCTGAATAGTCGCACTGGTAAGTAAATATTCCTGCTTTAATCTAAGTTCTTTTCCTTGAATGATATTATCGTTCGGATATAGAATCTTAGAAATGTTCTCCCCCTTTTCCTTGTCCTCAACCGCTTTCAGATAATCTCCATGGTTAAAGTAATCTAGATTAAACTCGGCGCTCGATTTGGATTTCCATAACCTAAGATTAGCGACGGACTTAGTATTATAGCCGGGGATCAGTATATCGTAAGCTTGCGCGATAATCGTTTCTCCGGGAATCCAGAGCGATTTTGTCCTGCCGTCAGGAAGGCTTTTCGGAACGACGGAACCGTAAAAGTGCACCGGGTAAGATAAATCAAAGCGGGAGATTTCCCAGGGATTTTCCTGACTTAACCAATTATCCGGGGCCTCTTTTTGATACCCGTCTTCTATCTTCTGATGGAATATTCCGTACTCGTAACGAATTCCGTTTCCTTGACAAGGAATATTAAGCGTAGCCATGCTCTCCAAAAAACAGGCCGCTAAACGACCTAAACCTCCGTTTCCTAAGGCCGCATCATGCTCCTCTGCCGCGATCTTTCCCATATTGTACCCGAAATCCCGTAAAACCCTCGCAGTTAGATCCTTCAAACCGAGGTTAATAAGATTACTTTCAAGAAGAGTCCCGATAAGGAATTCCATAGATATATAATATATTCTTTTACCTCTGGTGCTGCGAACGGAGTCCTGGAATTCGTTCCACCGACTGATCAGGATATCGCGTATGCTCAAAGCCAACGCCTGATATAAATCCTGATTTCTGATAGTTCGCTTATATTTACCCAAATCATACTCGAGCCTTCGGGCAATGGATCTCCTTAATAATTTCTCATTTATTTTCGAATTGGATTCGAATAATTTCCAAAGTTTATTGTGACGGCCGCGCATATTAATTAATTCCGTGCTTTATCGAAATATTCTCAGTTTAAAATCTTGCAGCACATTCATGTAAGATTCGAATGCCTCGTTCGGAGTGGATACCGTTATGAACGCTTTCCGTTCGACGTGATCCCGATCGAAAAATCGATTGCTCATATAATAAAAATTATCCGAGGTTTGTAATTTACCGAACAAATCCAAGCCTTCCTCCGTACCTTTCCGATAGACATCTTTTTCCAACCCGTACAAGGTTTCTAGAGCCTCTTGCTGCATGGAATTTCCGACCCAATCCGAAATATCCTGCTCCTCGTTTTCCGCTAAAACGAGATCACCCATATCTATAGTCCCTCGGGAATCATAGAGATTAATGGTCTCCGAAGGCGTGGAAAATCGAAAACCGGTGCGATGAAATACCCTATGAAAAATCTCTTCCGGAACGGTTTCCAAAAATTCGAAAACCCCGGCATCGATCCATCGATGATCCCCGAAATTCTCGAAGTCCATGAATAGATTAACGATTTCACCGTTATCCGAAATCGATCGGATCCAGCTCGAAAATTCATCCGGCTGTGAAAGTAAATATTTCCACTCTTTATCGGAAAATCTAAACGCGATATCCTCGCTCAATTGGGAATTCTTCGTCAAAATCCGCATGGTCGGAATATGTTTTGCGGAATATACGAAATTCGGACTTCTACCGTGGAGCAGTCTATCCGCTCCTTCCGTTAATATCGCCCGATAACCGGCATTACTAACGAGGCTAGAAACGCGATTAGTATAAATCAACTCGGCATTCCTGAATATTCTCGGAGAAACGCCGAATTCTATACGCATCAATCTATCGTGCTCTTCGATTTGCCGATAAAATTCCCGTTCCGAATAGAGTGACGCCAAAGAATGATAGTATGTCTCCGACAAAATCTCCGCTCCTCCCGATGCTACCAACTTCTTGATTTTATCCAAAACTTCGGGATACCATTCCTTCAATTGCTCTATAACGGTTCCGGTCAAGGAAAAGCTTACTTTAAATTCGTTTCCAAACTTATTACGGAGTCGTAATAACCTGTCTACCGTAGGAATATAACATCTATCTCCGACTTTGCGAATGATCTCCCGATTCTTAGCGTCATCGAAATAACCGATGCTCGTTCCTATATCGCTCGGAAGAAATTTTCTTAAACGAAACGGCTGATGCACTTCAAAATAAAAACATATCGAAGTCATGGCATCATGTGCGATTTAGTACGTTTGCATATACTTCTTCGATCCGCCTTCCGGTCTTAGACCAGGAATTCTTAGTCGCTTCCTCAAGACCTCCGTCGCGAAGAGTTGCATGCAGATTACGATCGGATAAAACGCTCGCGATTTTATTCGCCATATCGTCGACGTCCCAAAAATCGACCTTAATGCAGTGATTTACGACTTCTCCGACTCCGGACTGCTTCGATAATATGACAGGCACCCCTCCGCCCATCGCCTCCAAAGTGGAAAGCCCGAAAGGTTCAGACACTGACGGCATGATATACAAATCAGCCATGGAATACAACTGCCGAGTTTCCTCCTTGGATAGAAATCCGGTATAGTGAAAGTATTTTCCAACACCCAAATCGGCAGCCATCTCGATCATTCTCGCATACATATCTCCTGTTCCGGCCATAACGAACCGTACATTATCCATAACTTCCAAGACTTTCTTCGCTGCCCTTACGAAGTAATCGGGACCTTTTTGAAACGTGATTCTTCCGAGGAAAAGAACTAATCGCTCCTGATTATCTGCCGTTTTATTCTTCAGCAGATTTCTATCCAACTCGAATTCGACTCCGTTATGAATCGGATAGATCTTATATTCCGGTACGGAATATCGTTCAATTAGAATTCGTTTAGTATAATTGCTAACCGTAATGATTGCGGTAGCTTCCTTGAAAGCATTTCGTTCCAAATCATATACTTGCTGATTCACTCGTTCCCCGCTCCTGTCAAATTCGGTCGCGTGTACGTGACAGATCAGGGGTTTACGGGTGGATTTCGCCGCCTCTACACCTGCGGGGAAGGTCATCCAATCGTGACAATGGATTATATCGAATGCCAACTTGGGTGCCAGCAAGGAATTAAATCTGGCGTATAATCGGATATCGTTTATGATATTCTTCGTATAACCGGGCTGAATTTTCAAGGACTCATTTCCGGTCGTATGGCGAATCGTTTCCGAAAGTGTAGTCGCCTTTTTAGTCGTTACGGGCTCGCTGTCCTGCAGGCTCGTATCTCGAGAAGATTCATAAGGATGGAATGCTTGAAGACTCAAGGCTTTATAAATCGATTCGTTCTGAAATTTATAAAGAATCCTTCTTTCTTCCTCTTCGAAATTAACGATAGTCCCTTCCACATCCAGTATTTTAACATTCTGTAATTTAGGCTCCTCTCCAGAGAGCTGGGGAAGGACGAAGTAAATCTCGTTGCCCGAATCCGAGAGAGCCTTGGCAATGTTATAACATGCCGTTCCTAATCCTCCGGTAATCTTTGGCGGGTACTCCCAGCCTATCATTAAAATTTTAAACATATACATTCCATTTGATAAATGTTCCTTAAAAAAAGGTAAAGTTGCAATCTAATATGCGTTTGATCGCTCTATTCTATTACTTGATAATTATCAAAGAACGTTAATGGTATTATTGAAGGGCGACCTTTGGAACAATATTGACTTTTAAACTCTTAAGTAGTGATGATGAGTGGTGAGCTTAAAAATGTTTCCCGGAAAACCGGAGCCATTAGGGGCAACCTTTACGGATGGAGGCGTAAACTTCGCCGTCTATTCCGAATTTTGCGAGTCGATAGATTTATGCTTATTCGATTCCATCGACGCGGTAAAAGAGTCCCAAAGAATACGATTAACTTCCAAAACCGGACCCATTTGGCACTGCTATTTGCCAGGAATCATGCCCGGGCAGCTTTACGGCTACCGAGTGCACGGACCTTACGCGCCGGAAAAAGGACATCGATTCAATGAGAATAAGATCTTATCCGACCCCTACTCGAAATGGATTGCGAGACTTCCTACATGGCATTCCTCCCTATTCTCGTATTATAGAACCGATTTAGGGTTCAGAGAGGTTTCCAAAGAGGAGCTCCTACGAATGGATATGAGAGATAGCGCCCCCTTTGCGGCACTCTCGGAGGTAATTCATTCCGAGTTCGATTGGGAACGGGATACGCGCCCGAATGTTCCATGGAAAGATACGATCATCTACGAGGCGCATATCAAGGGAATGACCGCGCTACATCCGGATATCTCTCCCGAGTTAAGGGGAACATTTACGGGCTTCGTTTCCGAACCGATCATAAGACATTTAGCCGAGTTAGGCGTTACGACCGTCGAATTATTGCCGATACATCAGTGCTTCAATTCATTACGACTTTATAATAATTCTTTGACCGATTACTGGGGTTATAATAGCTTGAGCTACTTTTCTCCAGACCGGAGATTCTCCCGCTTTTCTTCGGGTATCGAATGTATAAACGAATTCAAAAAAATGGTCAAACGCTTACATAAGGCAGGAATCGAAGTAATCTTGGATTCGGTCTACAATCATACTTGCGAAAATTCCCATTTCGGACCGAACCTTTCATTCAGAGGAATCGATAATTTCTCTTATTATAAATTAGATAAATCGGATTTAACGAAATACGACGACAGCACCGGGACGGGGAATCGTCTTAATGTGGAAAACCCGTACGTTGCAGCAATGATTCTGGACAGCATGAAATTTTGGGTGACCGAAATGCATATCGACGGATTCAGGTTTGATCTAGCCCGATCCCTAGTGAGAAACGAAAAATTTCCCGACAATCTGGAGAACCCATTTCTTACAGCAATCAACTCCGATCCGATATTTTCGGGTATTAAACTTATCGCAGAGCCTTGGGATTTAGGCGAGGACGGCTATAAGATCGGAAGCTTTCCGAAACCCTGGAGCGAATGGAATGCGCAATTTCGGGATTGCGCTAGAAAGTTTTGGAGAGGCGATCGCAGAATGTTAAGCGAAATATCGACTCGAATCGCCGGTTCCAGCGATTTATTCCAGCGGGAAGAAGGAAGCCCTTGCTCAAGCATCAATTATGTTGCATGCCATGACGGCTTCACTTTAGAAGACCTAGTCTCTTATGAAAAAAAACACAATGAGGAAAACCTGGAACAAAATAAGGACGGTTGGGATTATAGCTATAGCTGCAATTTCGGAGCGGAAGGTCCTACAACATCCGGCCAAATTCTTTCCAGGAGAGATAGACGAAAAAGGAATCTTTTAACGACCCTATTTATATCTCAGGGTGTTCCGATGATTAGCGCCGGAGACGAATTAGGCAAATCCCAGCAAGGAAATAACAACGCCTATTGTCAGGACAACGATACGAACTATATAAATTGGGACTTGGGCCCGAGATATAGGATCCTTCTAGAATATGCGATTCATTTAATTCGGTTCAGAAAAGAACACTCTTCTCTGAGACGGGATCGATTCTTCGAGGGCAAAACGCAAACGCATCGTTTTTCGAAGGATATTCTTTGGATTTCGGAGACCGGCAATGAGCTAGCGACATCGGAGTGGGAATCCGAAATGAGAAAGAGTTTCGGATTTCTATTGCCGGCTCCGTTCGATACCGACGAATCGTTTACCAATGGCGATTCGGATCAAAATTCGCCGCTTCTTTTTCTTTTAAACGCTTCGGAGGAACCGACCGATTTTTTATTACCGAACTACTTAAAAGACGGCATTTGGACGCGGGTGTTCGATACATGGGAGGCGGAATTCGATCGGATCGCAATGTCGTTTAACATTGGACAGAAATACAGGTTGCGAGAAGACTGCATAGCCGGATTCCTTTTTACGACGCTTCAAGCCGGACCGAGCAAGAAAGGTCAAAGGCCTTCCACATGAATGAAACTTCCGTTTACGAAGCGTTCGGAATCCTTCCCGAATATACCGATTTAACCGGCCAAGCGCATCGTTTGGAAACGAAAACTTTCTTGGGAATATTAGTCGCATTAGGTTACGACCCCAAAGAAGTTTCCGACCCTGAATCCATTTTAAGGAAAAATTCAAAGAGTACTTCCTCGAGAATTCTGGAACCGATCTACTTTATCCCAGTAAATTCGCAACCGGGGACGATTAGAATTCGTTGGGCCAAGGATCAAAGCATAGAATCCCTTCGCTTCCGCATCATACTCGAGGAAGGGCCCACATTCGACGTTCGAGTACGGGAGATATCGACGGAAGAGAACGACGCCGACAATCTTCGTCTCATAACGATTTCGTTATTAGAACCTCTCCCTCCCGGATATCATAAATTGCGATTAGAAGGCCTACCTGAGTCTTATACTCCTACCGGCATTCTTGAATCGATTCTTATCGTCCATCCGGAGACTTGCTACGATTGGCCCGATACCTGGAAACGCAAAGGGATTTCCCTTCAATTATATTCGGTTCGATCTCCCTGGAACGACGGCATCGGAGATTTCAAAGATCTTTTGGAAATCGGATTAGATTGCGCGCAAAACGGATTTTCCATCCTCGGAGTAAATCCTCTGCACGCCTTATTTCCCCTAGAACCGGAACAAAGGAGTCCTTATTCTCCATCGAATCGTTTGTTTAAAAATCCTTTATATATTCATCTGCCTTGGGTTTTCCGGGATTTCGGGTTTCATGAATTGGAATCGGAATACTTGCTCGAAAGAGGCAAGGCGAAGCTACTGGAATTGATTTCCGATGAACATATCGATTATGCGAAAATCTCCGATTTTAAGATGAAATTCCTGAGAGCGATTTTTCAACGATTTATGGAATCCGCCCCGGCGGAGAACCCGGAAACCTTTTCCCTTTTTCAAACATTTACGGAAGCCGGGGGAACTTTACTTTTTAGGCATTGCCTTTTTGACGCGAGTAGGATCATCATCGAGGCCTTAAAAACTTCGCCTTTAAAACAAGGGCAATCCGGATCGGATCGACTCGAAACCGAAATCGACGAAAAGTCGAGAAAATTGACAAACGAAGTCCGATTTTACCAATTCATTCAATGGATCGCGGAAAAACAATTCTCCCAAGTGGCCGACTCCCTATCAAATATAAATATATCATTATATACTGATCTTGCTGTAGGGCCCGACCCCGGAGGATCCGAAGTTCAAATCGCCGGGAGAATTTTTTCGTCGGGCGCAACCATCGGATCTCCCCCCGACGAATTTTCACCCAACGGTCAAAATTGGGGCATTCTACCCCTGATTCCGAACCGATTGAAAGAGGACCAGTACGAACACTTCATCGAATTACTAAGGGCAAACATGCCCAAGAACGGAATTCTGAGAATCGATCATGCTGCCGGATTATTTCGTTTATTCTGGATTCCTAATACGGGAGATACCGGCGGATACGTGCTTTATCCGTGGGAGGACTTACTCAGAATTCTTACCTTGGAAAGCCAAAGAAACAGATGTGCGGTCGTTGCGGAGGATCTAGGGCTGGTCCCCGTCGAAATCAAGAAGATACTTTCGGAATTCGGAATTTATCTGACTAAAATTCTGTACTTCGAAAAGCACGACAGCCATCAATATAGCTCTCCCTCCCATTACCAGTTACGAACCGTAGCGTCCATTAATACCCACGATCTTCCCACCTTGAAAGGTTATTGGAATTCGGAGGATATAAAAGAGCGCTTCAGAATAGGCATGTTAAGCTGGGCCGAATACGAAACATTGCTTGCGGAGCGGGCAGGAGATAAAGAAATGATGCTGGCATTGATGCGAAAGGAGGGAATTTTGATCGCGCATAACGGAAACGGAACGCAAGGTCCCGAATTCGAAGAAGCTCTATTCAAACTCCTAACTTCCGCAAATTCAAAAATTCGAATGCTTGCGATGCATGATATTTTGGGGGAATACAAACAGACGAATCTTCCGGGGACTACGAACGAATATCCGAATTGGAAACTTCGATATTCTCAGTTCTGGAGAGACCATCCATTTTTCAATAAGACGACGAATTCATAGCGTCAAGAAGTTCGGAGAATTCCCGCTAGCAAAAGATCTAAAACCTGCTTCAAGAGAAGTTCCCGATCTCTTTCCAAATGATCGAGAACCATTTTAGGATGATGGAAACTGATCATCCCTTGAAAAAGAAGATTCGCAAGCAGCTTCGGATCTTTTTTAGAGAATTCCCCGGATCGAATCCCCGACTCCAAAATCGAAACAAGTTGGTTCATTGCGGTCTCCAAATGTCGAACCACTACAGGACGGCGTAATTCTGCGGAAGAATTGAAAGCTCGATACAGTTCCGGATCCATAGAAACTTTTTCTTTCTTTAACCGATGTAAAGCTAAGAACCATGCATGAAGTCTGGATTTGGAACTGCCTTTCTTTAAGACGATTTTTGACAGCTCGTCATCGATTCGATTGAGCCAGCGTTCGGATACCGCATCGATCAGCGCGGCTTTATCCGGAAATAAACGATAGAGAATCGGATGGCTTACTCCGATTTCCTTGGCAATATCCACAAGATGGGTCTTATCGAACCCAAACTTGCGGATCATTTTTTCGGCCGAATCCAATGCGACTCGTTTTAGTTCTTCAGGGGAAAGGCCGGTTCTTGGCATATTTTATTTGGCGACCATCCCCATTTGCGGAGCCGGATAGCGATCTCCTACGATAGCTCCTTCCGAAAAAGTACGATCCAATTTCTCAAGCTCCTCCGAAGTCAGAATGATATCAAGTGCTTTTAAATTTTCCGACAAACGAGATCGCTTACTCGTGCCTATTAAAGGAATAATATCCTCCCCGCGAGACAGGACCCAAGCGATTGCAATCTGAGACGGAGTAACCCCTTTTGCCGAAGCTATCGATTGTAGTACCGCGACCTTTTCCAAATTCTTAGAAAGATTTTCGCCTTGGAATCGAGGAAGATGAGATCTAGAATCCGTCTTGATCTCCCCGGTGATGCTCCCGGTCAGCAATCCCCTTCCGACGATTCCGTAGGGAACCAAGCTAATTCCGAGTTCCCGAATCGTAGGCAGAATTTTGGATTCGATCAATCTGGTCGCGAGAGAATATTCGATTTGTAAAGCACTCACGGGATAAACGCTATTGGCCCGACGAATCTGCTCCGAATTGGTTTCGGAAATCCCGAGATATCTCACTTTCCCTTCCTTGATCAAGTCGGCGACCGCGCCTATCGTTTCTTCGATCGGGACTGACGGATCGACTCTAGCGGGTTGGTATAAATCGATGACATCCACGCCAAGTCTCTGAAGTGAGTATGCCGCAAATGTTTTTACCGAATTAGGCCTAGCGTCAAAGCCCAAAAAAGCGCCGGACGGAGAACGTTGGGCTCCGAATTTCACGCTCAAAAAAGCCCGGTCTCGACGATCTCGAATCGCTTTTCCTACCAGAGATTCGTTATGCCCCATCCCGTAGAAATCACCGGTATCCAAATAATTGATTCCCGCCTCCAGCGCAGCGTGAATCGTGCGGATGCTCTCCTCGTCGTCCCGGGTTTCTTTCGAACCGTAAAAATCCGACATCCCCATGCAACCGAGCCCGACCGAAGAAACCTCCGGACCGTTTTTTCCCAATTTCTTTAACTTCATAGCAATCTCCAAAAGTTACAAGTTCTATAATTATTAACATGTAACTTATCAATGTCAAGCCGACAAAAGAAAATTTCGAGCAGGCAAATGCTCCGATCTATGCCGAAATGCCATGTCAGGGTTCGAGCAAGGAGTCCTCGTCTGCCGCCAACTCCAAAGGCATCCCCTTAAAATCCGCAATAAGATAAATTGAATCTTACCGCAGCACAAAACTAAGGCCGAATGAAATTCCGAAACTCTTAAAGCATAGCTATAGATCGGACATATGAGGAACGAAAAAATACGTTAGCATCGAGAAGTCAAAAATTTCAAAGCTCGGGGCCTGACTTACTTCCGAGCCTTACCTGAAATTCCAATTATGCGAAACTTGCAGTCTCTATCAAATCTTACCAGACGGTTTTTAATCCGGATATTTTATACTTCTTCATAACTGAATCTTTAGAAATTAGAGTATATTTTTTAGAAATACACTGCCATATTATCATTCTATCGAACGGGTCCTTATGAAAACTTTCTTTCAATTTATGATATGAGGAAGCATCGTCCGAACCGAGTTCAATGGAATTAATATTTAATTTTTCAAGATAGCTTAGGATTTCTTCCGGCTTTATTCCGGAAAGATTCAATTTTCCCAACCGGAACTTTAAAGATATTTCCCATAGCGAGATCGAACTAACAAATATCTGATTATCTTGATTTTCAATAATCTTAATAACTTTCTTACTTAATTGTTTTGAATCCCCGATTACCCAGAGTAAAGCATGAGTATCTAACAAATACGGCATTATAAGTGAAGAAACTCCTCTTCAGAAATGTCGAAGTCTTCCGAAAATGAAATCTTAACCTTCCCGTCAAGGAGCCCAACTTTTCTCTTCGAACCGTTTTTTTTCTTAACCGGGACAATCATAGCAATGGGTTTTTTCTCTTTGCCGAAAAGAATTCCTACTTTTTCTCCATTTTTCACACACTCTAAAACCTCAGAAAAGTGAGATTTGAGTTCACCGACCGGAAATGATTTCATAATTAAAATCTAACGCAAGTTGACAACTTGTCAAGATAATTGCAATAAATTTTCTCTGTTCTTTAACAGGACGTTGTTTGCCCATTGCCTCTAACTAAGCGGGGAACGAGAAAGTATGTCGGCAGGGAGAAGTTAAAAATTTCAAAGCTCGGGTTTCCAAAGCAATTTGACCTATCTTCCCAATATCAAATAGACCAAAATCGGTTAGGTGTAAAAATAATACAAATGGGCAGATCGCTCACCTTCCTTTCCTTGATTTTCTTTTTCTCTTGTACAGCCTATACTTAACAGGTTCTCCGGTTTACAGATCTATTTTATGTATTATCCGGAGATAAGGAAGATGACAAAGGGGAAACCTTAATGGCAAGTTTAGACTCTCGGTAACGTAGTCGAAAAATAACGATCCATAATAAACGGCAAGCAGACGCGGAAGCGACGATCCCGCGTTTTCGGAGATGACAAGTGGACAATCCTTAAAAAAGGTAATACTTAATTACGCCGCAAATACTCCAGCAAATGCATACTCTCCTCGTCCCATCCTTCGGAGGCGGCTTCGATCCAGTGTTCGAACTTTTCCCCCGCAGGATACCCGGAATTCGTTAAGCGAAGAATGGTCGCCGTTTCTCCATCACGCTGAAATTCCAATTTCAACTCGATCGCACCCGCAGGATGATCCTGCCATTCCAAAACCAATTCCTGAAACGGAACGATTTTCTTGTATATACCGTTAGACGTCAGCTCCCCTTCCGGACCTAAATTCCAAGTCCAGGAAAACGCAGCGCCTATTTTCGGTCGACCCGTCACCTTATCGGCCAGCCAATGAATGAGTTCCTCGTTCACTGTGACGGCACTCCAAACTTTCTCTAAAGGAAATTCGTATCTGAATTCCTTAATTATGCTTCTTGTATCCATACTCAAAGAGGGTTTTCCTTCAATGGAAATCTTTATATAGCTTCTTAAACAACACTTTCTCTAAAAAACCGGGGGAGATATTTCTCATCCACTTTAAAAAAAATCCGCTTCGATCCATGATCACCAACTTCGATTTAGGATTTTCCGCCGCAGAGATCATCTTACGCGCAACTTCGAACGGAGATTTACTTTTTCCTTGATAATGAGATTCGCCCAGACGATTGCCGTCTCCGTCCAAACCGTTCGCTCTTAAATTCGTTTTAGTATAAGGAGGACAAAAAATGATAAACCGCAATCCTTCCTCCCCTAATTCGATCCGAGCCGATTCCATCACTGCGTGCAACGCCGCTTTAGAGGAAGAATACGCGCTTCTCCCCGGAATACCGTATAAACCGCTCACCGTGGACGTAGCTAGGACAGTCCCCTTCTTTTTTTTAATATACGGTAGAAGTCGAAGAGTCAAAAGCACCGGTCCAAAAAAATTGACTTCGAAGGCTTTACGAAACGCTTCCATTTGAGTTTGATCAAACCGCGAATGAGCGGTTACACCGGCGTTATTAAATAGGACGTCGATTCCATCGGTTATCTTTGCAAGCTTACTCGCGGCTTTGTTGATTTCCTTTTCGGAACCGAGATCCGCGTGAATGTGAAAGAGTTCCGCGGCTCGACGTTCATGTCCTTTCGCGACCTTTTTGATCAGCTCCGGTTCGGTGCGTGAAAGATTAATGATTTTGCATGGAATCTTAGAAAGCAATTCCAAGAGAGAAGCTCCAATCCCCGAAGATCCTCCCGTAATCACGATTGTTTTGCCTATCCAGGCATCCGTCCGCATTGGCGTTTATTTTTCCACGGTCAAAGGTAGATTCAAGGATTTTTTCTTACTTGGTCCGTTACGATCTCTTCTCTTTCGCCGTAGGGTTAGGGATCCCGCCCGATCCGACCTCGTCTTGGATCAGCCTGGCCTCGGCTCGGAAAGTCAGATAGGACCAAAACCAAGTAATTAATATCGAGACTTTATTTTTAAAGCCGACCTGATAAAATAAGTGAACGAACAACCAAGCTGCCCATCCGAAAAAGCCTTTCATTCTCCAAGGCCCGACTTGTGCAACTGCGTCCTGTCTGCCGATGGTAGCCATACTTCCCTTATCAACGTATTTAAAAGCGGATCGTTTCTTACCTTTCAAATCACCCAAGATCAAGGAAGCCACATAACGTCCTTGCTGCATCGCGACGGGAGATACTCCCGGCAAAGGCCTTTCCGAATTTTTGGTAAAATTGGCGATATCACCGATCACGAACACCTCCGGATGCCCTTCGATATTGCAGAACTCGTCGACTATGACCCGCCCGGTTCGATCCAGCGGAACTCCTAGCGCTTGACTGATCGCGTTCGCTTGCACGCCGGCCGCCCAAATGATATTCGAACACCGGATCGTGCGCCCTTCCAAATGTACGCCTTCCTCGTCGATATTGATCACTTTGGTCCCGACCAGGACTTCGACTCCCCTTTTTTCCAAGCGGTTTTTGGCAAACCCGCTCAGGTTCGGATGGAAGGCCATCAGCAGCCTAGGCGAAGCTTCGATTAGGGTAATTTTAGATAAGGCCGGGTCTATCGTATGAAACTCGTTCCGAACTATCTCGTGAGATAGTTCGGCAATGGATCCTGCAAGTTCCACCCCCGTCGGGCCGCCGCCGATGATTACGTAATTGAGAAGAGACTTGGCGATCTCCTTATCCTCTTCCAATTCCGCTCGCTCGAAGGAAAGAAGCAGTTTCGTACGAATTTCAAGCGCGTCCTTCAGACTTTTTAAGCCTGTAGTGTATTTTTTCCAATGATCGTTTCCGAAATAGCTAGTGCGGGCGCCTGCGGCAAGTATCAGAAAATCATAATCTTCTGAATGATCTTGGAAATAGACTTTTCGTTCTTTAAGATCGACTCTGTCGACCTCTCCCAGATAGACGGTAACGTTTTCCTCGTTTCCCACCAAGGAGCGTGTAGGAATCGCGATATCGGCGGGGCTTAAAACCGCCGTTGCAACCTGATAAAGCAAGGGTTGAAATAAATGATGGTTTTTTTTATCGATTACGGTGATATCCAGGTCTTCATGCTTGGAAAGTTTTTTTATCGCCTGCAAGCCTCCGAATCCGGCTCCGATAACGACTACTTTCTTTTTCGTCTTTTTATTCAGGGGCATTCCTCGCTCCGTTTTTACTCAAGATAAACTCCAGAAGCCCTTCCGAGGCCTCCGAAACGATATTCAAGACTTCCTCGAAGTCCTTTAAAGTTCCGTAATATGGATCCGGAACTTCATGATCCTTCACTTCCCCTTTTTGAAATTTACGAAAAAGATGAACCTTCTTCCTTTCCTCTTCTCCGGCGGTTAAACTTAATAAGTCTCTTAGATTGGATCGATCCATCGCTAAAACAAAATCGAAATCCTCGAAATCGGATCTCTTAAACTGCCTTGCACGGTGCGTAAGCTCGATTCCTCGCTTCCTCGCCGTCTGGCGAATCCGAAAATCCGGCAATTCGCCGATATGATATTGCGACGTTCCGCAGGAATCGATTTCAAAGAATTCCCCGATTCCCCTTCTTTGGACCAAATCTTGAAACGCTCCTTCGGCCGCAGGAGAACGGCATATATTTCCTAGACATACGAATAAAACCCGAATTTTACTTTCAAAGCCCAGTTCTTCCGAAGCCGCCATCGCGTTCCCCTATTTATATCCGATTTTCTCCCAGAAAAATTCGGGTACAATCTTCATTAATGCTCCCACTAGAACCCATGGAAACCAAGGCACAGTCGCGGAACGGACACCTGACTCGATTCTATCATAAATTTTTTGTGCGCCTAAAGAAACCGGAATCACAAAAGGTCTAGATTTCATTTGTTGATTGATCGGCGTATCGATAAAGCCCGGATGAATCACGGTCACTTTGATTCCGTATTTTCTGACTTCCCCTCGTAAGGCTTCCAAGTAAGTGGATACCCCTGCCTTAGAAGCACTGTAACTGGACCACCCGGGCAATCCTCTAAAGGACGCGACCGATGAGATCCCGACTATTTGGCCGCTTTTCCGTTTTTTAAAATCGTCGATCAGTGCCGAGGCCCCGGCCATCAAGCCGATCAGATTCGTCTCGATGACTTTCTTATCGGCCTGAAAGCTTTTCTCACCGAACGAAGACGAAGTCGAAATCCCTGCATTAGCGATAAAAAGATCCACACCGCCCAACTCTTTGACCAGAGCCGGTAAGACCTTGAAGTTCTGCTCCGAGTCCGATACGTCGAGCGCCTTAGTGATGACCTTACCGCCGGAACTCCAGGCTTTAATTTCCTTCGCAAGATCGTCCAAAGCTTTCTTTCTGCGAGAGGTTACGGCCAAATCGTGGCCCGATTTTCCGTAAAGAAGGGCCAGTTCACGCCCGATACCGGAACTTGCTCCGGTAATAATAACTTTTTTACGAGTACGGTTTTCCGACATTTTTAGAAACGCCCTTTTTCTTCATTTAATTGGTTTACCAGCTAGATGGGAAAGGAATTATTTTACCAGTAAAATACCCTGAAAAAAATAGGCATAAAGAGTTCCCAACCCGTTTGCCTGGGATCAAAGCAATGGACCGGTTCCGTATCCAAAAATGCGAAATTTAGAAGATGAAATAAACTCGAAAGACCAGGAGATCGAAAGACTTAAAAAGCTTGTCGAATTATACGAACGAATCTCCAAGCTCGGCGAGCAAGAACTCAAGGAAGCCGAGAATATTCTAAACGCTCAGGAAAACGCGGCAGGCCTTGCAAGGACAGAACTGCTGGAAATGCGGGATCGATTTAAGGGGCTTGGCCAGCTTTCTTCGGAACGCAAATCGGCTATTCTGGAAATCGTAAACGACAAGCAAACTCCATTAGCCGGATTGGCGAGCAAGTTCGAGGAGATGGGGAAGAAGCACGATTTCTTCTATTCCGATTTCTTTAGAATCGTCGCAAACTTAGATCTACCGGAGTCGGAAGCCCGCACTCTATGGAAGGAAATTTATTCTCATGCGGAAGATATAAGCCACAAGTTGGGGCGAAGCATGAATTTCGTCGTAGCCTTGCTCGATTATATTTATCTTAAGAATCGCCTCATCGAGAACCCTAAAATCGTGGACATGTATTCCTTCGAGGAAATCATCCTGAACGCGGTAATCGACGAAGGTACGGGCATTTACAATCGACGGTACTTTAATCTCGTCCTAAATAAGGAAATCACTCGGAGCAAACGGTACAAACGTAGCTTTTGTCTTTTTTTATTCGACCTCGACGATTTTAAAAAGATCAACGACTCGAAAGGTCACGCATTCGGAGACGATATCCTAAAGCTTGTTGCGGGAACCCTTATGTACTCCTTCCGAACGGAGGATATCAGTTGTAGGGTCGGAGGAGAGGAATTTGCGGTCATCCTTCCGGAAACGACTCGGAAAAATTCCAGCGTTGCAATCGAAAGGTTCAGAACGTATCTTCGAAATTCCTCCAAAAACGACTTCGGGATAGAAGTCACCGTCTCCGGGGGCGTATCGGAATACCCCGCAGATACGGAAGAAAGCAATCGACTTTACTCGATCGCCGACTCTCGATTGTACGAAGCGAAGGCAGCCGGTAAAAACCGAATCACTTACTAACTAAAATACCTAATAATTGTTAGGCGCTTGGAATTCAGCGACTGTGTTTTACTTCAAAACATCCGTATCCTGAATTTGCGAACTTTGGCTTCATTAATTTCCGTTAAAAAAGAACCCGACAAAGTAAACACATATAGCGTTCCCGTCCTTTGGAGAGAAAGAGGCTCGAGAAATTTTAGAGGCCGTTTTTCTAAAAAATATCCTCCTGATACTCGGAAGAAAAGCTCGAATGAAGCCTAGCAGTATCAGTCAAGTTATGGCTCTATTCCGAGCTCCAAATTCCTCCATGAGTCGGCTTTCCAAGTTATCCGGAGAAGGAGACGGTCAGTATGTTATTTCGATTCATTCGCAGGCAGAGTCGCTTTAATTTTGAAAATAACCGCATCGTTTCGAGGTACTACCCAACCTCCCCTGCGATTCGTAAAAGGAAAGAATTTCCTAATGGATTCTTCAATCCTGGATTTGATATTCTATTTCTTTCGTAGTAATTTCGTTTAGCTTTGAAATCAAAAGTTCGTTCGTATTCGCCAGGCGGTCCGCCAAGATACGCACCATTTTAGCGGCAAATTCGGGGTTTGCAAGAAGATACTTTTCCAATTGCTGCTTACTCTCGATCGCGGCCAACTCGGTGGCCAGAACCGCCCTTGCTGTCGCCGTGCGCGGTTTGGCGCGAAACAAAGCCATCTCCCCGAAAAAATCCCCTTTTTTCATAAGGGCGAGCCGAGTTGCGGTGTTTTTGTGCGTAAAGAAAACTTCTACCGTACCAGAGAGCACGATATACATGGCATTATTGCTTTCTCCTTCTCGAAAGATCACTTGTCCTGCTTGTACGGCGATTTTATTCATTCGATTCCTGCTTTCTCTCCCTAACTTTTCCGATCTAGCTTGCCAACTCTCTATTAGAATAGACTATTCGTTTCGATGAATTCTATCCTTTCCTTAAGCTTAGAAGGTCTCGGATTGCTATTCTTAGCGATCCTTTTCCTTTTTATTCCTTCTTTCCGTTCCCTATTCGATCATCGCACTAATCAACCCCACAACAAACCGAAATCCAGGAGTGCAGTCGTCGATTTTATCCGGGGAATTTCCATCTCCGGCATCGTCGCCATCCACCTTGCTTCCTATTACAAGTTTTTCGGTCCGAACGAACCATTTTCGAGTTGGGCGCTGTCCGTGTCCAATTTAGCCCGGTTTTCCGTTCCCGCCTTTCTAATATCATCGGGAATCTACCTCTCGTACTCGAGCCCTTCCTCATACTGGAAACCCAAGATTTCGGGCCTCATTTTACCCTACACTTGCGTATTTCTCCTAGGAGCTAGCGTAAAATTCGGATTTCCTCCCGATTGGAGAGAATGGATTTTAGCCTACCTAAAAGGCTCCCTATTCGCCCCGTTCTATTTCGTCCCCTTGATGGTACAAGCTTACATACTCTTCCCGTTTATTCTTCGATCCCTTCATAGGACTTCTTGGGTGGTTCTTTTCCTTCTCTCGTTAACGATTAACTTAATCTCCAATCATATTTTCGATTATGTCGACCTCGGATTTAAAACCTGGGAGCCCGTTTTATTGACCCATTTTATATTCTTTTTTATGGCGGGAATTCTTTCAGCGGCGAAATTTCGCCATCCGCAAATACTGGAAAACGTTCTCGGGAATATTCCGACAGGAAGCTCGTTTTGGAAATTACTCGGCTTCCTCCTATTCGTTTATGCTTTCGTCAGCATTGCATTAACATTCGGATTCGATTTCGAAGTTTCAAATCATTTGATTTTTTATCCGTTGGGAATGTTTTTGATCCTATTTCATTGGGGAACAAATATAGAAGCGAAGGGGACCCCCCCCCTCCCCTACCGCATTTTTTGCTCTTTAGGGGAAGGAAGTTTAGGAATCTTCCTTTTGCATCCAGTACTGATTCATTTTTTTCATTCCCAAAATCCGTTCGATCCTTGGTGGATCCAAGTTCCTTTCTACTTCTTCACATGGATCGTAAATCTAACCTTACCCTGGTTAATTTGGAATGGAGGGTCGAGAATATTACGTCTCTTTAAAAAAACGCGAACGCCGATGTAACTTCTAGGACATCCCGTTCTTGAATCGAGGGTCTTCCGTGACTCCCGATTCCCGGACTTCGGAAAGGGCTTCCGCATATGCGATAAGAACCTTAAGTGCAAAGGAACTTCTCTCCCGTATATACGAGTCTTCCTGAGAGATCGGATCACCTGCATTGACAAGGTGTTCCGCGTCGCGAAAAAGTAATTGTTCTGGAATATAGCAAAGTTTGCTATTCTTATAACTGCTTGAGCGAAGCTCATCCACCGGGAAAGCTCCTCCTCGACCGGATGAGACACCGGCGAGTAACGCGGGTTTATGACCGAGCTGGGGCAACCCCGCATATAAAAAGAAATTCTTTAGGGCAGGACTCGCCATCCCGGAGTATTCCGGAGTCACTACTACAAAGCCGTCACAGCCCCTAAGTTCCGTATCGATCGGTTTCCAGAGAGAGTCCCATTCTAAGCCGCCGTCCCAAAAACTTTCATCCCAAATCGGCAACCTTGTCTTCCCTAAATCGAAAATCCAAGTTTGAACCGACATCTCCTTTAATTTCGAAGCGAGGAAGCCTCCAACTTTTGCGGACTGAGATTCTTTTCGATGCGATCCTACGATAATTCCTATTTTCATTTTATCCCTAAGCGAACGGAGTCCGCTTTAGGGGGAATGCTTTTTTGTGCCGCAATTTATCCAATTAGAAAATTTATTCCAGAGGGTCAAAATAATCAAAACTGGAACCGCGGTTTTTCAACTCAGCCCGTATTTTTTCTTTAGAACTGCGAGATCGCGCAAAAAAGAATCTCGAGTTTTGGATGGGAGCGACTTTAAATCCAAGGTTACTTTCTCGATTGTTTTCCGGGGTGAAATCGTTTCACCCCCTCGGCCTTCCTTGCGCTTTAAAAGACTTTCCAAATTCTTTACCGAAGCATCTTTCCCGCTGCGCAATAGATCGGCGACGGATTTTTGATCTAGCCTTGCGATAGAGCTTAGTTGCTTTACGTAGCGCTCCGTATAACCGAGCAATTTTGCGACTTCATCGGCGGTTTTCTTTTTTTCTTTTCGGAGGTACTGAATCGCACGCCCGACTTCCCAGGGATTCAAACTTTTGCGCTTTTCGTTCTCGGCCAAAGCCATCTCGTAGCAGCGATCTTCCGAGGCATCCGTTTCCACCGCAGCCATGGATTTCCATCCCAGGGCCTTGGCTGCTTGATAACGCCTTTCTCCGGCTACGATTTGAAACTTCTTTCCGATTTTTCTAACTACGATCGGCTCGATCATTCCAAGTCTCCGCATCGATTCGGTCAAATCGCCGACCTCTTCCTTCCCGAAAACCCGCGGCTGTTCGGGGTTAGGGAGAATATCTTGAATCGGGATTTCCTTTCGGGAGGAATCTTCCCCGCCAAAGGCGGTCAAAAGATCCATTCCCGCAAATTCAGCTCTCTTTGCCATTTGCCCTCCTTACCACTTCTTCGGCTAAAGCCGCAAACATTTGCATCGCCTTGGGATCATATTCCGAAAGTAATTTCCTCTTCGCCTGCGATTGCGGGATCGCTTCCCGACGATAAACTACAGAATCGAATACCGGAAAGTATTTCCGAATAGCGTCAGCCAATCCCGACAAAGCTCGGGAATCTTCGTACTGGTTCAATACCGCCCCTAATAATCCCAGATCCGGATTAGCTTTCCTGCGAATTTTTTCGATCGTACCGTGTAGATCCTTTAGGCCTTGCACGCTAAAAGCGCGAGTTTGAATCGGAACGAGAACCAAATCGGAAGCGATCAAAGCATTCTCCAAAATCAGCCCCAAAGACGGAGGGCAGTCTATTATAATATATTCGTAAGAGGATCGGACGGGCAAAAGTGCATCCTTCAGCAATTCGAAGTCGTCTCTCTCATACGGAGTCGTGAAATTTGCAAGGTGAATGGAGGACGGAACTAAATCTAAATTCGGGGCAAGATTTACGATAATCTCCGACATCGAGAGGATCGCATCCCCCCTATAGCCTAGGGTATGATATATGGACTTTTCAATCTGACCGACGTATAGCTGAGTTATATTTGCTTGGGCATCCCAATCTATCAAAAGCACTGGACGTCCGGACTTTGCCAATGCTTCCGATAGGCATATGGATACTGTGGTTTTACCCTCTCCACCTTTTTGGTTCGAAACGGCAATCACCACCGATTCAAAACTTTTCGTCTTTTTCTTGCGAAAGTATTTGTCCAACACTTCTTCCTTGTATTTTCCTTTTCCCTGAACGGGAATCCCCCAAGCTTCAGCTTTACTTTGAAACTCTTCTTCGGAGCTTATCGCATATTCCGAAAGAATCTCATGAACGTCCAACAACCTCGCTTTCATTCCTATCGAAGACCTTTGCTTCTTGTTCCCCCTTTCGACCTGTTTTGTCAACCAAACCTATGTCTCATTATTGGCCCAGGCCCGAAAAAACGAGATTGCTCGAGGGCGGGGAGGGGAGAATCCTAGTATTTCCATTTCCCGGGTTCGCAACCGGGGTGAAATCGTTTCACCCTTCCCGGATCCGGATATAAAATGAAAAAACAACATTTTTCGACAGCCGGACTCCTACTCCTCTCGCTGTTACTGTTCCCGCAATCGACTACATACTCGCAAAAAATCGAAAAAAAAGACCCATTCCAATCTACGGAAAATTCGGGAATCGGAACGCGTTCCCAAAAAGAACAGGTCGAGTCGAGGAATACCGGATTTTGGCAAACATTTTGGGCCAGATCTTCCGCGACTTTACTAATGGGCGAAAACGGCGGAGAGCATATCTTCGAATCCGGAACAAAGTATCCGAATCTCTCCGGGGCAAAAGCGGGATCCAGAATTTCGTACAATCGAAATTTCGGATACGGAGGAATCGAACTCAGACATTGGTGGCAAAAATGGGAACTCAGCTTCGGATACAGAAGTAACGGCCGATACCAGAGAGTGGGGCAGGGCAAGGATGAGGATTTTGCCCTGGCTGATTTTTCCGTCGAAAGGGGGGCCAAGTTCGGATTTCGGGAATGGAGTTTCTACGATACTCCTTATACGTTCAGCGGCTCGAAAAACTTCGCCGACGGCCGGGGAAAACTGAAAATGAAACAAGACCGCCTAAGCCTATCCGTCCGAAGATATTTCGGGTCCAGCGACCCGGACGCGCGAAAAAACGGCCAAGGTCTTTTTGTGACGGGGGGGATTCATTATACTTATTTTAAATACTATCTTTACGATGTAAATCAATGGATCGCATCCAACCCTATCTTTTACGGACCGATCGGAATGGGACTGAGCTTCAGCAATAGCACGTGGGAACTGCCGGTCGGAATCGGATATAGATACTCCGACGGAAAATGGATGTTCGAAGGAGCTTTTTTGGGGAGCACCTGGTATTCTCATTTCAGAGATTATCATTATCAAAGAAGTTTGAATTTCATCGGAGATGCAGCAGGCTACGGAATAGAGGCGAATATCGGGGGAGGGGTGATCGTGGATTCCTGGCTATTCTTCCTCCGCTTGACCGAAAATAGACTGTACGGATCGGGCAGTTTCCAAACCAGGGGCGGGATCAGTTCGAATGATATTTTATCGAACGCGGCAGGTCATTATAGAAATTATTTAAACACCAAGCAGTATAATCTCGAATTCTCCGTTACCAACTACTTGGAATGGATCTCGTCAGAATAGCACCATCGGAGGCCGCTTGAAAAACAGACTCCTTCTTTTAAATTTAGGCGGACCGAGAAGCTCCGCGGAAATCCCGAAATTTTTATTGGACCTCTTCGAAGACCCGTTCGTTTTCGATCTGTCCGTCCCGGAGTTTCTAAGGAAATGGATGGCAAAAAAAATCGCGGTCTCCAGAGCCGAAAAAGTCGCGAAGACATACGCCTCGATGGGTTTCGGCGGAGGCTCCCCCCTAGTCTCCGAAACGGAAAAACAAGCCGAAGAATTGCGCAAACTTCTGGAAGAATCCGGAGAAAAATGGGAGGTGAAGATCGCGATGAGCTGCGGCTTCCCGGACCTGAGGGACCTAGGAGAGGATTGGACCGACCCGAGAAAAGGCGTTATTATTTTGCCCTTATACCCGCAGTATTCTCGATCGACAGTCCTTTCGTCTGCGATGTTGTTGAAAAAAAAATTAGGACTTTGTCCTTCCGGTCATCCCGGCTGGGTGCCTCCTTTCTCCAAGCGCCCTGAATATCTAGAATCCGTAAAGAATCTGATCCTAGATTATTTTAAAGGAAATTTGAAGCCGGAGAACTTTCTTCACTTACAAAGCGGCGGCATTCGAAATTGGCAGGAAATAGATCTTATTTTCAGCGCTCACGGAATCCCCATTAAATTGATTCAAAAAGGGGACGTATATGTTCGAGAAATAGCGCAAAACGTTTCGGATTTAGAATCTCTATTACGGGCCGACGGGTTTCAAGGCCGGATTCATCTTTCTTTCCAGAGCAGAATCGGGCCGGCAAAATGGACTAGTCCCAATACCCTGGACAAAATTGCGGAGCTCGCCGCAAAAAACGTCAAGAGAATCGCGATCTACCCTATTAGTTTTGTCAGCGACCATTTGGAAACTCTGGAGGAGATCGGAGTACAAATAAGGGACCATGCTCTTTCTCTAGGCGTTACGGAATATTACCGGATCCCCGCACCCGGAACTTACCCCGCCTTTTTAGAGGCACTCAGCAGGTTCGTCTTCGAAGCAAAAATCGCAGTCGAAAGGGGAGGGCAGGGCGACTGCCTTTGTAGAACTTGCGGAGGGTACGATCCCAAACGCGAAAAGACGATTTGCCTAGCGCGCTGATTCCGATCTAGAACATTTTTCCTACTGAGATTGTTCTTTTTTTAAAAAATGCAGACTTAAAGGGTATTCCCATTCGATACCGCTATTGGCCTTCACCGCCCCGATAATCGGAAACAAAACATAACATACGCCCAAAAGAAGAATAAATGGAATTCCTATCAGAACGATACATAGAATCCCAAAAATTACCCCATAGATCAACGAGCTGATTAGCCAATTAATAACGATCTTGCCGTGGGCATCGACCTCCGGATCCGAATCTTTTTCGAGCAACCAGAGAACCAGCGGAACCAACATGCCGACGACCGGAAATACGAATACGGAATATAAAGACAAATGCAGAAGCATGCAATACTGATTTACCGTCATTCCCAGGCGTTCATTCTGATTCGGGTAAGGAGTCTCTAAAATCTTCTTTTTTTCCGCCTCATATTCTTCTTGAGAGATCGCACCCTTTTCTTTCAGACTGTTTAGCTTCTCTAAGTCTTCGTATTTCATCGCCAACCTCTTTTATAAGACATCTAATTACCCGCAAAGGCCCTTTCTAAAATGGATTTCAAGCCGATACCTTGTCTGAAGTTCCCTTCAACTTTGATATCCGGAGGAAGAATCCTATCTAAATCCCTATTAAATGCATAAAGTTGCGGGCTGTATACCGGTAACGCTTCCTTCCATATAGTCACATAATGATTGATCGGATCCAGACTGTCGGGAATCAATTTTTTTCTATCATCCTCGACGATATCAATGATTTCATCCTCCGATCTAGTCGCGATTTCCCGATCTCCGGCTCCTCCGTAAATGAATGTTTCGGAGTGTATTCCGTTTTCCGCTCGAGTCGGCCAGATAAAATCGTTGAACAAAATTCCCCTGACTCGGAGACCTAGTTCGGATGAAAAGGATTTATGATCTTTCGGGAAGAGGATTCCAAATCCTTTCTTCCCTCTCAGAACGGAATCCCTGCCGAATCTAGTAACGCTTACGATCGGCAATAACTCCAAAACACCTTGGTAGGTTTTCAGTTCGGGGAATTCGCTCTTCAAAATTCTCAAACTCGATGCCAGACCCGTGGCAATGGTAATCTTCGCTCCGGGAAATCTCTTTCTAAGCTCGCGTAAACCGGATACATCCTCGTCATACAGAATCTTTCCGTCCTGAGTCACTCTCGCTTCCAGCGCGCGGATTAAAGTGCCGATTCCGCCTCTAAAGCTGACCGTACCGCGTCGCGCAGGCGAAAGTCTAGGACGATTCTTTAGGGATTTCGAATATGCTCTCAGGTTTTTCCAGAGAGTCTGATCTTCCGACAAAAACTTGCCGAAAACGAACTCCGCCGACATCAAATCCAAATCCCCGGCGTAAATTCCACCTAACGCCGGTTCGACGACTTTGGATACCGCACCTTCCCCCAAAACCCGTTTTCCCCAACGAAGTACCGACTCGCCCGGCTCCGGTTTGGAGGGTTTCGAGATCGCGCCGTAAACGAATCTGATAATTTCTACGAATTTAAGCGGCAACCGCCTCGGTTTTCCATCGGAGAATATATATCTTTTTCGAGACGCGGAATCGGGGAGCAGAATATCCAACCCGAGTCGAGAAGCAAGCCTCTCCAATTCCCAACAATTTAGGATTCCGTTAGCGGCCGTTTCCACGATGCCGTATTCGGTACGAACCGAACGTATTAAACCGCCGGTCCCGTCTCTCTTTTCCAAAACTACGACCGTCTCTCCTCTTTCGATTGCAAGGAATGCATGGACAAGGCCGGTAAATCCGGCGCCGATAATAACTCGATCTGGAATGGGTTTTGCCACGGCTACATCGTAGAACCCCCGATCGTTCTGGCAATAAAATACCCTAAATAAAAAGTTGAAAGGTAGCTTATTAGTGGATAAGAAAAATCAAATTCTCTTATTTAGAAGCTGAATCTATAACCGAACGAATATTTGGTTTCCAAAAAAGAAGCCGAAGAAGATCCGGTTGAGCTTAAATTCGCTTGGCCGATATTCGAAGGTAACACCGATAAGACGAGGCCGGAATTCGTGCCGTCGGAAACTTTTACCAAATTTCTGCCAAAGTTGGCAAAGAAATAAGCATCGACTAAATTAAGCAAATAAATAGCGCCTAATGCATATAAAGCTTCTTGATAATGTTGAAAATCCCGATCCGCCTCCGCTCGCTTTTGGCGGATTAAATTGTAGTTCTTATCCAGAATGTATTGAGTCACAGGATCCGACGATGTCGGAGGCATGTATACTGCGTTAATACCCAGCGCAGTTCCGATGATTCCGGTTTGTGAATAAGGATTTCCTAATGTTCCGTAATCTCGAACCGCATTACGGTAGACTCTATATTTATCGTAGGAAGCAAAGCCGGCCGCCGCGAACAGAGTCGGCCATAAAATTCCGAAAACTTTTCGATCGCTATAAAATTGTCCCCACCCTGGCAACACTGCGGATCGAAGCAAGGCCTTTCCGGGTTCTATCGCATCCTGTTTAGAGGCTGCAGGGACGACTTTGCGCTGCTCTTCCTCTCGCCGAAGTCGATCGGCTTCATCCTGTTGTAGTTGCCTTGCCTTCTCTTTTTCGACGACTTCTCGCTTGGTATTAGCGATCTTCTTCTCTTCGGCGGCGCGAATTTTCGCTTCCTCGTCGTCGCTAACATCCTTATACAAGACTTTTAAGATTAACTTTTTATTGATCGCGCGTTTGCCCGACTCGGTCTGGATGATTACCGATGCTTGATTCTGCGTAACTAGATCGCCTTTTACTTTGCCGCCTTCGCGCAATAGAATGGTTACGGGAAATATCGCCGCCGGTAATAAAAAGAGGATGAGAACCGTTGTAATCGTTCGAAACGCTGATGAAACCATTCTATAACTTTAACAATTCCTAGTAATGAACCCTAAAAACTGAGGAACTCCCCCGATAGTATTAGACGAGAAGTAATTTATTTCCAAAACGTTCATTTTACCGTTTTCGCACCAATTTATCAAACAATCGAATCGCTCCGTTTGTTCAAATAGATTGCGAGAAAACCTTACTTTCAGGACTTTTTCTTCTCAAGCGCAGGTCCAAACCTGTGCAAGCGTTTCGAAGAAAAGGCTTACCGAGGTCCGTAAGAACAAGGGTATGACCTTCCCACTTAATTAAAGTATCGTCTTCCATGGAGGCTAAATAGAGCCTGACTTCCTCGAAAATCTCCTCAGGAACCTCCACCCTGCCCGTAGTGGACAGTCTTAGAACCAATTCGCGCTGACGTAAATCCTCGCCAGTAAGTTTATGTCCTCTAAGCAAAGCATGGCCGTCTTCTTGAATTCTTCTCTGGTATTTCTTCAGAATTTTTTCATTCTGATAAAAGCAGTCCCAACTATCCGAGATAGCCGAGACTCCCATACCCAAGAGTAGATCCGTAGAGCGAGTGGTATACCCCATAAAATTACGATGAAGAGTTCCGTCCAAAGAAGCCGTATAAAGCGAATCCGTTTCCAGGGCGAAATGGTCCATACCGATTTCTTTGTAACCTGCGTTTAGAAACATCTCTCGCCCGATTTCATAGAGTTCCCTTTTTTCCGATCCCTTCGGAAGATCGTCTTCGGTAAACAACCTCTGAGCAGCCTTAATCCAAGGGACGTGCGCGTAGCTATAAAACGCGATCCTGTCCGGACGTAATTGCAAAGTTTTTAATATAGTATCCCGTATACTCTCCTTAGTTTGTCTAGGCAGGCCGTATATAAGATCGAAGTTTACGGAAGTGTAACCTAATTTCCTGGCCTCCTCCGTGATACCGGCGGTAAGTTCATAGGGTTGGATTCGATTTACTAGCCTCTGTACTTCCGCATCAAAATCCTGAACACCTAAACTGATCCTAGTAAATCCGAAATCCCGTAAGACTTCTAGTTGCGTCGACCTAGTCCTTCTAGGATCCACTTCCAACGAAAACTCGGGATTTTCAGCGGTTTTCCAAGAATTAAGAATCGGAGTAAGCAACGCTTTTAAATTGGATTCGGAGAGGTAAGTGGGGGAGCCTCCTCCTAGATGCAATTCTCTCAATTCGCGCTTAAGCAATTCCGGGATAGACCGAACATAATTCGCAAACTCCTCTAACAAGGTCCCTATATACGGTTCTTCCACCGTATGGTTTTTGGTAATCGAAGTATTGCACCCGCAAAAAGAACAAAGGGTTTCGCAAAAAGGAATATGTAAGTACAAAGCGACCGAGGAATCTTCCGGAAGAATTCTATTCCGAACCGCAGTCAACCATTCCGAGCGAGTCGGACTATCCTCCCAATAGGGAACCGTAGGATAACTAGTATAACGCGGAGCGGGAACATCATATTTTTCTATCAGATTTATTTGTGATTTCATGCAAATACTTCCCTCACGGTTTTTACAAAATTGCGCACATTCGCTTCGGGAGTTTTAGGAAGAACTCCGTGGCCTAGTCCACAGATCCATCCGGAGCGTTGATCGGGCGTCAATCTTAAGAATGGCTCCAACCATTTCATCAAATAGCTTCGAAATTCGCCGGGATCCAAAAACAACATGGCCTGGTCGAAATTCCCCTGGATAAATTGTTTTCGTTTTCCGAAAAGTTCAGTAAGTTCGATGCGATGATCCACTCCGAAACCCGCAAGTCCGGCTAAGGACCGGATCGATCCCAAACTTTGAGAGGAGATTCCTTTCGCATAATAACCGATCTTTCCCGGAAAGGATTCCGCCAACTCCCGGAGCGGGGGGAACACCGCCTCGTTAAAGAAACCGGGAGAAGCGTCACCACCGGCCGTATCGAAAATCATGACGATCTCGGCGCCGCCTTCCAATTGAAGCCGAATGTTCTCGCGTAATAAGGGTAAAAGTTTTTTATAGAACCCCTCCCTTAATAAGGGCGAAACTTTCGGTAAAATCAGATTTCCATCATGTTTTCCTAATGTAGCGTAACAAAACAAGGTCCAGGGACCTCCGATAAACCCGATCAATGACCGATCTTCGGGAATTCTTTTACGCGTCAAGGCCACCGCCTTCTTTTGAAAACCCATAAAATCGACGGCCTGCTCCAAAGAATGCATTCTTCCTAAATCGCTAGACTGTGCCAATTGCCAGCCGAGTTTAGGGCCGTCGTCCCCGAACTTTAGACCCATTCCGAGCGCCTCCAGGGGAAATAGAATATCTGAAAACAGAATTGCAGTATCGAATCCGAAATCGTCGACGGGACCAAAGGCAACTTCTGCAGCCAGTTCGGGAATTTTGCATAATTCCTCAAACGTGTGCTTCTTTCGTAAATTTTGATAGTGGGAATGATATCGGCCCGCCTGTCGCATCATCCAGATCGGAGGAATCGATTGGGCCTTACATTGCAAAGCATTCGTAAATTTCTGATTAGGCATCCCGTAAATCTCCGACCCATTGATAACCGACACCTCTCACGGATCGGATGGCTTCCTCGCCTTTGTCTCCGAACGCTTGGCGCAAACGGACAATGGAATTATCTATCGTTCTATTCGTGGGAAATTTTTCCTCTCCCCAAAGGCGGTCCAGGATCTCGTCCCGGCTTACCGTTCGTTGTCGCTCTTCCACCAACAGATTCAACAACGCGCAATCCCTCTTGGAGAGATGTATCTCTTCTCCAGACGGCGTGTGAATGGAATATCCCGAAAAATCCAATGTAAATCCTTCGTAAACGTATTTAGTTTTCTTAAACGAATGTTTATGAGATTCTAATACGTGCCCGACTCGAATGAGAAGCTCCTTTAAATGAAAGGGCTTAGGAATAAATTCCTCCGCTCCGAGTTCGAATCCTCTTAATCTTTCCGGCGCACCGGAGTGTGCCGTTAAAAAAAGAAAAGGCGGACAATCTTTGCGGGTTCGCAACTCCGCCGCCAATTCGAATCCGTCCCCGTCCGGCAATCGCACGTCCAAAAGAATCAGATCCGGCTTGGATTCCAAAGCCAAGGTTCTTGCGGATTGCGCGGATACGGTCCAAATCATTTCGTATCCTTCCTTCTCCAACCGCTCTTTAAGAGTTTCTCCCAAAGACCGATCATCTTCCACCAGTAAAAGCTTGGCCTTCATGTCGATCTAGTTCCTTTTCCGGAAGCGAAAAGAGTCCATTCCGCTCGAAATCCTCCGGATTCGGAAGTGCGTAAAACGAAATTGCCGCCCATTTTCTTGATAAGATTCTTGATGATATACAAGCCGATCCCGGTGCCGCTTGTCGAAGTATGTCGAATAAACGGTCTACCTAATGTGCGAAGATCGCCGTGAAAACCTATCCCGTCATCTTGGAATTCGAACTTTACTCTTCCGCCGGAAATCGGCTCCGTAGATATTTTAACTTTCGTCGCTTTGCCGTGCTGAACGGAATTTTCTAAAAGATTTCTGAAAACGCTTTCTAAAGCTTTGCGGTCCGCCTTGACTCTCGCGCAGGTCCATTCGGTTATCAACGTTAATTCCGACCAATCGTCCTTAAAACTTTCCTCTAGATCCGGAAGATTCGTATCTTCCAAATACAATCCCTCGGACCGCATCAGACTGGCGAGGTAGAGAGCCTTGGTCATTTGGGATTCGATTCGTACGGAATCTTTAAGAAGTCGATGAAGAAGCTTATCGGTCGAAGGATTGGGACTTTCCTCCAAAAGACTTTCCACCTGCAATCTCAAACTCGCCAACGGAGTTTTCATTTCGTGAGTGACGGTCGAAAAGAAATCCTGAATGAGCTTATTACGTTTGTATTCTCGAAACGTCAGCCATACTAAAGTAATTCCGCCGGCTACGAGCATAGAGAGGAAGAATGCTCCCTCCATCTTGATCATAACACTTTGTCTTTCTAACTTATCCAGAACCTCTTGCTCCGCGATTCCGCCGATCCTAGACGCTAATTCCGTAGCCATGCGATTTTGGCGAAGCCCCAAAAAAAGCCACCAGCTCCCCAGTGAAACGGTAATCGCTATCCATGCCAGCGGAAGGAGAATTTTTTTGTATTTAAGGAGGTGCATGCGGTTTACGATCGATTCTTTTTGAAAGCTTCTTCCGCCAATTCCAAGGTTTTCGCGATTACCTGCGCAGTGTGTGCAAAGCCGGTAAACCCCACTTCATAACCGGAAGGCGCCAGATAAATTCCGTTCTCCAATAATAAATGAAATACTTTCGCGAAAGATTCCTTATGGCCCGCAGGAATCCCATCGACGGTTCGAATGGGGGAGGCGGTTTTTTTATGGAACCAAAATAGCGATGCGTAAGTTTCCGCCGCCCAGTCGGTTTCAGGATCATACTTTCTAAAAATTGAAAGGAGTCCCTCGGATAGCCGTTTCGTTCTTTCTTCTAAGATCGAATACACGTTTTCCCGTTCGCATTTTATAAGAGTCGCCAATCCGGCTCTCATGCCGAAGGGACTCGCACTTAATGTACCGGCTTGATAAACGGGCCCTTGAGGAGCGACTAAATCCATTAGCTCCGCTCGGCCGGCATACGCACCCACCGGAAACCCTCCGCCGATAATTTTGCCGTAAGTCACCAAATCCGGGCGAATCCCCAATTCGCCGCTCATTCCCGTAAGACCGACGCGAAATCCACTGATCACTTCGTCGAACAAAATCAAGGCCCCGTGCTTTCGCGCGACTGCCACGATTTTTTGCAGGAACTCCTTTCGTTGTATCAATAATCCGTAATTTGCAGGTAAAGGCTCGATCACAAGAGCGGCAATATTCTTCCCTTCCATCTCGAATAGATCTTCGACCATTTTCTCGTCGTCGAGAGGAAGGACTAACGTATTTCGTATAAGTTCAGAACCGATCCCGGCACTATCCGAAGACGATTCCCCGGCCAAACCGGAGCCGGCTTTTACCAAAAGGGCGTCCAAATGCCCGTGATAACATCCGTCAAATTTCAATATTTTATTTCGACCGGTCGCGGCACGGGCCACCCGCAACGCGCTCATGACCGCTTCCGTACCACTATTCACAAAACGGATTTTTTCCACCCAAGGGATTCGCGCGACGATCCACTCGGCTAACTCCAGGGAATAAGGCTCGACCGCACCGAAGCTCCACGCCAGCGAGGCGGTCTCCAGGACGATTTCTTCCACTTCAGGATCCCGATGACCCAAAAGCAAAGGGCCGAAGCTTAAGCAATAATCGATGTACTGCTTTCCTTCCACATCCGTTAATGAGGCCCCTTTTGCGGCTTGAAAAAATACGGGAGTTCCTCCTACGGATCGGAAGGATCTTACCGGAGAATGAACTCCTCCCGGAGCGACCTTTTTAGCGCGATCAAAAAGTTCCGAGGATGTGCCGTACGATTTCAAGCGAAGATCTCCTTTCCGCGTCTCGCGGCATACGTAATCAAGTACGAAGCTCCGGCCCGGCCGAACACTTGCCAGGTCTCCCTCAGGGCATCTTCGAATTTGCAAAACCCGTTTTCCGCGAGAAGGGATAATGACGCGTATTCACCGCTTACCTGGTATGCTCCCACAGGCAACCCCGTTGCGTTTCGTATCGGATGAATTAAATCAATTGCGGTTAGACCCGGCTTTACCATAAGCAAATCCGCTCCTTCTTTCGCGTCCCTTAACGAACACAGGAGAGAATCCTCCTTATTACGCACATCGATTTGATAGGAAGATCGATCTCCACGACCCGGAGCGGACTCCGCGGCCTCCCGAAACGGACCGTAAAAGTTACTCTTAAATTTAGTCGAGTAGCTCATGACCGGAACCGTCTCGAAACCGTGCTCGTCCAAAATTTTGCGATGGCTTGCGACTCGACCGTCCATCATATCCGAGGGAGAAATTCCGTCCGCTCCGGAATTCGCATAACAAAGAGCGATCTCCGAAAGGCGACGGACCGATTTAGCATTATCGATTCTACCCTTGGCATCCAATAATCCGCAATGCCCGTGGGTAGTTAAGGAGCAGAGACAGGTATCGATCCAGAGAAAGGCCTCCGGAAAATTCCGTTTAATTCCGCTTATGACTTCTTCGTAAAATTTCGTCGGAATGGAATCGTTCGACTTATTGCCCGGAACTAAAAAAAGCAGGAAATGATCGACGCCTAGTTTGGAATCGGACTCTATTTGTTTTAAAACGGTTTCCTTCGTATCTCGGAATACTCCGGGCAGGGAAGGCATACTTTCCCGATCCTTTAGGGATTCCGCAACAAATAAAGGTTGGATCATTTTTTTTGCATTCAAAGATTCGGAAGAAGTCAAATTTCTCATGGCCGGTAAAATCCGATTTCTTCTGAGCTCCATTCCGTACGATTCTCTCATAGATGTCCTATTTCCTTTTTCAGAAATTCCGGGATCTCTCCCTTGCAAGCATTAACCCAAGACTCATAGTTCGGGAAGGCATAAACCTTCCCGCTTGTTCCTAAGATATTTCTAATATACGAATATGTCGCTCCGGACCCGGTCGCGTGTATTTTCTGCGCGATGGATGGGTCCTTTCTGTATGCGCGCTCGAACTGAGTCGCGCTCATCCAAAAAAAATGAGAGTACTCCGATACGTCCCGCAATGGAGTTTCCCATTCGACTTTATATGTGGGCAAACGATCCCAAGTTCCTTCGACGATACCGCTTTCTTCGTGAGTTAGTTTAACGAAGTTCGGAATTTCCCCCAAAAGAGTCCCGAGATTTTTCGCATCACTTTCGCCCAATCCATCCGTAGACGCGTGCACCCATAGATCGCGGGACGCTAACTTCTCCCAAGTTTTAGTGCCTGCCACAACCAAAATCGTATCGGGCTCCGGATTGGACCAAGACTCCGGGAATGCATCCGCCCTTGCCACGAACCAAAATCTGCCCGTCGGCGGAGAAGAGGGGAGGGGAAGTCGGGTTCTTCCTGCGGTTTGTCTCTTCGTAGGAAAAACATGCGAACCGGAAATCGGACGAGGGAAATCATCGCCTTTCCAACGAATAGCGGAATCCAATTCCTCGCCGGAATCCGTTTTTCCACGCAGAAACAACACAGTGCCCGACTCGCCCGAATGAACCGCGACTCCTATTTTTTGGTGGCAACCTCCGCCGAACAAAGAGAGAAGCCTACGCTCATCCGTGACATTCCTCTCTTCCGACAGGCTCCGCAACGGAGAGAGAAGTTCTCGGACTCGGTCGTCGCCGGCGCGAAATTCCGCAGCCAGTGCGCCCTGAGCCGGTGCATTCGGATTTTTTGATAAAGGAAGAACCATGAACAATTGCTCGTTCAAAACGGAGCGTAACTGATCCCGTACCTCGACGTATTCCGGCTGCTCCGCAAAGGAAAATTCCCGAGACAAGAGACGGTCCAGCGCCGCTTTCGCCACGACTAGGCCCGAAATAGAATCGTCTTCCATCCATTTTCTGACTCTTGTTTGCACATTCCCGCGCACAGGATGAAAGTAAATCGGCTTTCCTTGATGACGACGAGGAAGAGCGAGCGGTAAAAAAGCGGAAAGATTATATTCCCTTCGTGGACTAGAAGAATGGATTTTGATCTCATTCGGAGGATTGTCGAATGTGGAACGTTTCCAGAGGAGGACATCCCGTTGGTCCGCTCGCGGAAGAACCATCACCGTTTCCGTTCCGGCATGACCTTCCAAGTCCAAATCCTTATAAGAATGGATGACTAGATCGACATTTCCGTCCGTTAATTCTTTCGTTAAATCCTGGGTGAATACCCCGCGAGTCGGCATCTTCCAGAGCGGAGTCACCAAATCCTGGTCTCCGCTGGCCTCTTTAAAAAATAGTTCGATGTTGAGATTCGGATGCGCTCTTAGTAAGGCATCACGTACGAGACAAGACTGGAGTTTTGCGAGAGAACTTTTTCTAGAGCCGATTCTTAAAACGAAGGACAAGGCAGGTCTTCCCAACCGAAAACGAATTGATGCGCTTCCAACTCTCTTTCTTCCAAAAGTCTCGCTAGGACAGAATCCAATTCTTCGCGAACTTTTCGAGTCCGTTCTTCGGTTTCCTTTAGAGAGGACATCATATCGGCAAAGGAAATATACCGCACTCCCTCGGGCAACCGAGACTCCAGAGGCTCTTCCCTAAAATCCAAAACCAAATCTCCGGGAGAAAGTTTATCCATCCAAGGCTCTAAATTTACCGGGGCAGCGATAACCCAGGCTTCCCCTTGAGGAGACCAGTCTTCCCAAAATGCAGTCGAAGAGCCGGAAGAATTTCCTAAAAATTCCAAACGATCTAGATTTCGGCCAACGATGCATACGCTGCGATCCGCTCCCTTCAACCAAGGTAGCATTTTTTCGGCGAGCTGTCCCGTGCCTAAAAGAGCAACCTTGCTGACCGGTCCTGCCGAACTCGCTAAATATTTTTGAGCCAATCCACCGTAGGATTGCTCTCCCAAATTCTGCAAGTATCCGGAACGCAATGATCTACAATCTTCGATTAAATTATCTCGTAAACGAGCAATGTATTCCCCGAACGCCGAAGAGGGAAGTTCTTGAAAACGCTGTCTAAACTGGGCCAGCACTTCGGTTTCTCCGAATAATTTCGAACGAAGACCGGAAATAATTTCTAGCAAGAGGCCGTACGCTTCGTATCCCGTTTTTACTTCCCATGTATCGGGAAGATCCAAAGACTCGGGATGAATTCTGGAATCGGTAACCCACACCGTTCTCATGCAGGTCTTCCATTGAAATGAATCAGGTACTAGGAACCCGTCTCGATGACCGGCTTCGGAATGGAAAACCTTCAGTGTGGACCACATCTCTACTAAAGATCATACCGAATTCCCGCCTTGTTTTGTCAAAATACTGTCAGCGGATTTGGAAAATATTCGAGTTGCCGCAATTGAGAACCATTTTCAAAATGACCCTATGGTCTGGGACACTCTCATTCAAGATTATATCGTTTATGCAATCGTGGGAGCGACCGCAATTTATCTTCTCTTTCCGCTTGTCTCCTCACTTAAAAACCTTTTTGGAAAACCCACTTCGGAAGAAATACGGTATGGATGTTATGAGGATGCCTGTGCTTCCTGCAGAGTCGTGCCCGTAAAAAAAGAATCCTCTTTAAGGAAAGCAAAGCGCGCCTAACTCCAAGAGAGTCATCGCAATCGCGTCCTCATCATTGCTATAGCGCGTAACGTATGTTGCGCGATCTCTTAAATAGGGAATCGCGTTCTTCATCGCAAAACCGAATCCCGCCTGGGAAATCATTTCCCAATCGTTTTTCTCATCCCCGAAAGCGACGACTCCCGCAGAGTCCAACCCGTTGGCTCGCAAAAAAGTATCGATCGCAGACCATTTCGAAACGTTCTTTTCCAAAACTTCCAAGCAATACGCGACCCCGTGGATACGCGTGATGACGGTTCTGAATTGGTCGGATTCGGGCAAAGAAAGCAGATTCCTTTCCAGCTCGACCAAGTGATCCTTTTGTTGCGATAAAAAGCAGGCCACCAGAATTCTATCGCTACCGTAATCCAAACAATTTTTCACCACACGACTTCGTTTCAAATCCCCTCCGGAGTAATTATGAAACTTAGGATCCGTAATCGGCGACTCCGCCAAAATATCGACGCCGTCCTCATAATGATCCACATGTAAAATAGGATCGAATCCGGATTTTTTACCCGAGTCCAAAACGGCAGCCGCAGCATTCGGAGAAAGATACGTTTCAGCGACCCTGGCCCCGGTCGGGCTGGCACGTAAAACTTGACCGTTATTGGAAACGACGAATAAGTCCCCGCTGAATTCCAACGCAAAGGGGAGGGCGGAAGAGAACCTTCTTCCGGTTGCAATGATTAAGCGAATTCCTTGGGCAAGAGCCGCGCTCAATACGTAATGGTTCAAACTAGAGATGCATCCGCGGGAATTCAGAAGAGTTCCGTCCAAATCCATCGCGATCGTATGTATTCCCTCGAGCTCTTTGCCGTAGGGAAACCGCATAAAACTAGATTCCAAAAAAGCCCCCTTTTGCAAGATTTTCCTATTTTCATACCGGAAGGCCAGCTTTCTTCCTTTTTTCGTTTTCAAAGAAAAGGAAAGTATTTGGCTGGGAGTATGAAACTTAGCCTCGCATATTCTCCCTGCCCGAACGATACTTTCATTTTCTATCATTTAATCGCAGGCAAGACCAAGGCTCCGTTTTCCATCCAAGAAGAATTGCATGACGTGGAGCAACTGAATCGCTTTGCAAAAGAAGGAAAATTCCATTCCTCCAAACTTTCCTTTGCGGCGTTCTTTCAAGTCGCGGACCGGTATTCCTTGCTTGACTCAGGTTCGGCGCTCGGAAGAAATTGCGGCCCACTAATCGTAAAACGGAAGGGAACTCCCGCCACGAGTCCTAAGGGAAAAAAAATTCTCGTCCCGGGGGCCTGGACCACCGCCAACCTTTTGACTCATTTGTATTTGGAAGGCGATTACGAACCGGTCCCGATCCGTTACGACCTGATTCTGAATCAAGTATTGTCGGGCAAAGCGGAGTTTGGAGTCGTTATCCATGAAGAAAGATTCACGTACGAAAAACGAGGCCTGGAAAAAGTTCGAGATTTAGGGGAATGGTGGGAAGAAACGAGCGGGGCACCGATTCCTTTAGGCTGCATCGCAATCCGAAGAGATTTGGAGAAAAATCTAAAAGAGGATTTGGATTTCTCGATTAAAGAAAGTTTATCCCTTGCGTACGAAAATCGGGAAGATACGTACGATTATATTTTCCGCCACTCTCAAGATACGAGCAAAGAAGTCGTGGATGCTCATATCGACCTCTATGTAAATGAATTCTCCCGGAGCCTGGGGGACGAAGGCAGAAGAGCGATTTCCACGTTATACAAAGAAGCACTTCGTACCGGCCTTGTTCCGGCAGGGCGAGAAACAACGCTATTCACATAACCGAAAGGAAGAACGAAACTATTTTCCTTCTCCTCGAAGCTCCCTTACGATATCATAGCTAGCATGGGATTGATTCAGGGTATACAGGTGAATCCCGGGAGATCCCATTTCGATCAACTCCCTACACTGTTCCACGCTAAAATTCAAACTTCTACGATAGAATTCTTCGGGACGATTTTGCACTTCTTCCAGATCCACCAAAAGCTTCTCAGGAAACTCGCAGGCGGCCATACTTCTAAATCTTTCGATTTGCGAAAAAGAGGTGATCGGCATGATCCCGGGAACGACCGGCACCCGAATTCCCTTCTTTCTAACTAGATTCAAAAAGGATTCGAAAATCTCGTTTTTAAAGAAGAGCTGTGAAACCAAATAGTCCGCTCCCGCATCGACTTTTTTCTTCAGATTGTCGACGTCCTTGTCCAGGTCCGTTGACTGTGGATGCTTTTCCGGATAGCAAGCCCCTCCCATACAAAAATCGAAACCCTCCGATTTGATAAACGAAATTAGTTCGCTCGCGTGCTCGAAACCGCCTTCGACTTTTCTAAAAGCGCCTTCGCCCTTAGGAGGATCTCCCCGGAGTGCCATTAAATTGCGGATCCCCGAAGATTCGATCTCCTTTAGAATAGTATGTATTTCTTCCTTATTTCCTCCCACGCAAGTGAAATGCGCGGCTGCGGCCAGATTGAATTTTCGGGCCAAATCGGAAGTGAGTCGAATCGTTTTGTCTCGAGTGGATCCTCCGGCTCCGTAGGTTACCGTAATATAGCCCGGATTGACACGCGAGAGCTCCGTAACGGTTTCATATAATTTAGCTTCTCCTTCCATCGTCTTAGGAGGAAAGAACTCGAAGGAGTACACGGGTTCCTTTGCGTTAGTATATATTTCTAGAATTTTTTTCATATTTCCCTTCCTCCGAAATCCCGGAGGCTTGCGTCAACCGCAGCTTAATAAAACCGGAATTACGCCGCGGCCGTTTCTTTGCGCGCCCAAGGCCTTGGCAACCAATGCCCCGTGCTTTAGAGTTTCGGAAGAGACCCGGACTGCGTGCCCTCCCGTCAGCCCGACAGAAAGCAGATCGCCCGGTAGGATAGGCTGGGACTGGGCCTCTACGTTTGCAAGAACCACTCCGGAGATCGCCACTAACCACTGCCCCTCGACATGCGGCTTTTCTCCCAATACCATCGCTGCCGATTTTACGGCAACTCCGACCACATTGGTGGCGTTGGAATTTTTAGATTTACGAAGCCTTCCGTCTTCTCCCATCACCAGCCAATCTCCTTCCGCAATCACATCGCCGGACTGTACCGGGAAAAAATGGGCAATGCAATCGGTGCCTTTTCCCGTCTGCACGAAAATAGTTCCGATAAAATCGGATTCGCCTTCCGCGAGTAATGCTTTCCCGGATCCGGTTTCATTTAACTGGGGAATTCCTTTCCCGCTCGCATACACTGCATGTCCGGAACGAGAATGAAACCATCCTCCGAAGCCTCGCTTCGCAAGCCCCAAAATACCTGCCGATTCCCGGTCGCCGGAAGAACTATCCCCGCGCACTCCGAATTTTTCTCCGTAGGCAAGAACTCCGATATGCCGTCCTGATCCTACGATACCGGAACCCTTCTCGGCCTCATTTCTCGCATAGATAAGCCCATTATTTTCGGGAGGAGGTGAGATATTCAAATATGGCGCCTCGACCGTTCCTTTCACTCTTAGGAATCCGCTATGCGAATTAAAGTCGTGCTCCAAGGGAGCGTAATCATGACTGTGAGGTTTCGGTGACCTGGCGTCGGACAAACGAGGATCGTCCGCAGATACCGCGTGATTCGGAATCGATTTGCCGGCAGGAGCCAACGCGATAATCCCCGGATATTCCGTACTCGCATGTCTCAATCGTTCATCATTTCCCTGAACAACTACGCCTTCCTTCGATTCACCGGATCGCCCAAGCTGCACGATTCCGAATGTCTGAGTGGTGGCCAATTTTAGGCGTTTATCATTCCCCTGAACGGCGGCTCCCGCGGCATCTTCTCCGCTGGAAGCGAATCTTAGAATTCCGGATGTTTCCGTCGTCGCCGCTCGCAATCGAGGGTCATCCGAGGTTACCACCTTCCCCGGAATCGCTTCTCCGGGAGAAGCCAATTGAACCAAACCGAATCGATTCATATTCGCGTGCTTGAGACGATCGTCGTTTCCCTGGACTGCGACTCCCTCTTTTGTTTCTCCGTTCTCCGCAAGCTCCACAATTCCTTGGGCCTGCGTGGTCGCCGATTTTAGCCGCTCATCGTTTCCTTGAACGACTCGATCCGCTCTGTTCTCCCCGTTCATGGCCAGCCTGACAAGACCGAACGTGGTCTCACTTGCGTGCTTCAAGCGGCGATCGCTGCCCTGAACCGCGACGCCCTCCTTGTCTTCTCCATCGGAGGCCAACTCGACGATCCCTTTATATTCGGTGGTAGAATCCCGTAAGCGACGATCATTTGCCTGAACCGCGGCACCTTCGGAAGTTTCGCCGTCGACCGCAAGGCGGACCAACCCGGCACGAAGAACGGTAGCATAGGGAAGAGGTTCCGCCGTCGGTTTATGCGTTAAGTCGCTTAAATAAGGAGCTGCGTACAGTTCGACTTCCACGATGCGAGTCGCATAGGACTCCTGATTCGTCTTTTTTTGGGGCCTAGATACGAACTTTAAAAATCGAATATTTGCCGGTAAAAATCTCCACTGATACCAAACGCCGAGTTCGGAAAGAAATTGATTTTCCTCCAAAAGCTGATTCCAGGTCAGATCGTCCTCGCTGTAGTACACCGTAAACGTTTCGGGAAAAAAGGACGGAGCCTCTTTGGGAGAAAGCAACCTCAGCTCGTTGACCCTGCTGATAGATCCCAGGTCCACTAGAAAAAATTCCTCCTTAGGTTGAGGCGATACCTGGGAGGCCCAGCCGTAATCCGGACGTTGATCGATCAAGTTTTCTTTTACCCAAAACCGATCCCGCTCCGAACTCACCTCCACTTTTACGATGCCGGAAACTCCCACTTCCAGATCGGCTATGCCCACCGTCCATTTCGAACCTTCTTTTTCGGAGACCTTACTGACTAGTTTTAGAAAGTTAGCGCGAACCAGAGAGAAATTCCAATGCCCGATCTTTTTATTGGAACGTCGGAATCCGGTCTCTTGCAAAATAGGCTCCCAAACTTTCCCATCCAACGAAATTTCAAATCGGAATGTGTCGGGAAAATAGGCCGCCTTAGATTCGGATGAATGAAGCCGAATCTGATTAAAACTGGATCCTTCTCCTAAGACTAACGTAATGACTCCGATTCCGGGAGAATCTAGACTCTCAGAATACCCGCGGAGTTTTCCTTCTTTTAGATCGAACGTCCCTTTGGTTCGAACCTCGCGAATTTTTACAGGCTGGGGATGACTGATCCGAATGGAATCTTGATTCATAAAGCTTGGATTGATCCTTTAATTATTACCGAAAAATTGAATGCGAGAAATCAAATCGCCGGCAATCAATCCCGGGTTATTTTTTTCAAAAAGAAACATTTGAAAAAGCGCCATCCATTCTTTCAATCCTGGCTTGGTTGGATTGAAAGAATCTATAGCACTGAGAAGCGCCGCATACGGATTAGGCTTCATGCTTTTGTACGATTCTCCTCTTGCTTCGCGGAAAATATAACCAGTATCGATGGGTGGATTGTGTCTGTGAAGTACTTTGTAACGATTGTTCTCAAGGCGACAGGTACCGGATCGATGACCAACAAAGTCCGTCCATCCGGTTCGACTCGAATATTTTGCAAGACCGCGACACTAGACGGGGAGAGCAAATCTTTGCACCAATCTAAAAATCCTTGCCATGACGCTTCATAACTGCGGGAGAAATTTCGGTCTTGCGGAGACGCTCCCGTTCGGTGCTCAAAATTCGGCTGTTTACCTGCGCTCGAAAGATTTCTACAAATCCCTCGAATGTAGTATAAATTTCCTTCTTGGTTCTGCGCCTTGGCGATCTCCATCGCCTCTGCCAGAATACCAGGCCCATATTCCCTAGAGAGAAAATCTAAAGATAATTTTTGCGCCTCTTTGCGCAGATCTGGTTTTTGGTTTTGGGTATTATGGATGGTTATATTAATATTGTTTGGGGATACCTCTCGAACCCCCTCAGGGCTACCATCCTGAACCCCGGAGGCTCCCGCTTCTACACCCCTGGGGTTTCCAAAAATAACCCCCTGGGGTGGGATTTTGGAACCGGGGTAGTTGAAGCAGAAATAATACATGGTATTCTTATGCCCGGTCCCTGGGACGAATTGCAGAAGGCCTGCCTTAACTAGGTCTCTCTTGCCCTCATTAATGGATTTCTTTGTTTTTAAGCCCGTGAGCCTTAATAGGATTTCATTGCTAGGCCAGACCGGTTTAAAGGTCTGGTCGCTAAATTTAAGCAGGACCAAATACAGCGTCTTCCCGGCCGCAGAGAGGTGAGCCCAAACCCCAGATTCAATGATGTCTGTTAGGAATTTGATATATGGATAATGCTCGCCCATAGCTCGGATCCTTTTGCTCCCGGAAGCAAAAAATTAATTTTAAGCAAAAAATCCGAAGGTAGTTGACATTATCTGACATAAGGTTACTTATGTCTCATCCAACAACATTCCTTCGGGAAGGTCCGGCCCCTGGAAATCTCCAGGGGAGTTTTTTTATATCCGGACATAGGACATGCCAGCGCCTTTCTCCACCGGGTATGAGAGAAAAGTACTACATTTCCGTTTAGAATATTATGTCACATAGTATTTCCGTTTTTTCCTCTGTCAATCCCATTGGCTAGATTCCTCCCCCTTCTTTAAAAAATCTTTTGCTTAGTACATGTTTGTACTAAGCTTACTTCGTTTAACAATGATGAATAAGAGAAGTTAGCTCGCGGAAGGAGGATAGAGCAGTTAGGAAGGTTTTCCGAATTTTTTAGAGATTTCTTTTCGCAGAAATTTATACATTTCCTGAAGGAACTCTTCGTCATCGGAAGATACTAGGATCGAATTTCCTTTTTTTCCTAGCTTATAAGGGCGAGGAGAATATTCCTGAGCGTGGACCGATTCATGAGGCTTGGTACCTGTAGTGGGGAAGAGGGTGTTTTCCGATCTGTTAAAAGACTTTGCATCTTTTACGGTTTTGAGTTCGCCGGAATTGAATTTTTGGATAAAATCCTGAAATGTCCCTTTTTTGGAGGCATTTGCGGCCTGGATGAGTAAGTTCTTGGTTTCGATTCCGGAATCTTTGCAAATTTTTAATTCTTCTTTATTCAGCCCGGAAATGCCCAGCAGCTCGGTCATATAGCTCCTGCTTTTTCCGAACAAATTTCCGAGCTCCAGATCCGTATAAGAGAAGGTCAATTTTAAGTGGCTCATTGCTTCTATTTCCTCATAAGGAGATAGGTTTTCTCTTTGAAGGTTTTCTATGATTGCTAACCGGAAGGTTTCTTTCGCGTCGCGGTCTAGAATTTTACATTCGACTTCGGCCCAGTTTAGGAGGGTTGCGGCATGAAATCTTCTTTCACCGGCAATAATGGTATAGTATTCGTCATTGGATTGTTTTGTTACTAAGATCGGTTGGAGCAGGCCGTCTTTTTGAAGGCTCTGGGCCAGCTCTTCCACTCCTTTTTTTCGCTCCTGCCTGGGCTGGCTTTCGGATGGCCGAATCTTATCTAATCGTATTTTTCGGATGGTGCCTTCCAGCTTTTCCGCTTGAAAGACGTCCGCCAGTGACCCAAGCCGTTTACTTTTTGAGCTCATTCAGGAACTCCTCTACGAAACCCTCATATTCCTGAGCTTGTCGACTCGACTTATTATATTCGAAAACCGATTTTTTGGCCAAGTGGGATTCGCCCACGGCCACGCCGTCAGAAATACTATTTTCAAAAATTCTAAAGTATTTTGTCAGAACAGGAACAATCGTTTTGGTCAATAGGGTTTGAGGTTTTAGCTGCGTTACCAACGCCCCCAGGATTTCTAATCCCGGATTAATCCTTTTTTTAATACTATTGATTGTTTGCTGCAGCCCTAGAATCCCATCAACGGAAAACTTCTCCGCCTGTAATGGGATAATCACATAATTGGAAGCGACGAGTGCGTTAATTGTAAAAATGGAAAGGCTCGGAGGGCAATCTATAATACAAAAATCCAAATCCTTTTCAAGATCTGCCAAAGCGTCCCGAAGAATGTACGGGGCGTCTACGATGGCTGCGACCGTCTCTGCCTCCGCGAGCGCGAGCCTAGACGGAGCGATACTGAGATTTTCTACATGTGTAGGGACCATAACATCCCTCACTTTTGCCTTTGCTTGAAAGATATTGTGCATGGATTTTTCAAGACTATCGGGATTCAAAAAAATTCCAGTGGAGTTTGCCTGAGGATCAATGTCTATGATGAGAGTCTTTTTGCCACGGCGTGCGAGGCCCCATGCGAGATTCAAAGAGGTGGTCGTTTTGCCTTCCCCTCCTTTTTGATTTGCGATAGATACTACGATCATTCTGGTCCCTTGTGTTTCAATTGTCGGATGTCCGACATCCAATCCTTTACTAAGAGGCGGCACTCTTTCTTTTAAATGGAGGTTATAAGGAAAAAAGTGAAATCTTAGTGGGTGCGATTGCTCTCTGTCGATCACACGGATGGCGATAAAAAATCACGCCTTCCGGTTCCATTCAAGCTAAAGGCCGGGCGGGTTCAACTCATTCTCCAAAAAAAAGGGATTTAGAATCATTTTTTAGAGAAACCGGATCTAAAAAAACTATGAGGTCGGATGTCCGACATCTTAGCATAAAAACGGCGGTACATGGTTGACGCCATGCTTAATTTTAAACAATCTCCCTTCATGGAGCCAGGCATACAGGAGATATTTTATGGAAGACCCGCTGCCGCAGACCTTCGCCTCCTCCTGCCATTGGCCTTTCCCATTCTGCTCAAGGCGATAGGGAGTTCCGCAGGCTTAGTGACACTCCCTGTCGAGGGCGAACAGGAGGCGTTAGAAGAGGTGGCTTCCTGGGGGTATCCTGAAGAGGGGTATTTCTATTCTTTTTTGGCAAAAGGTTCCGAAGCGCGGAAAAAATTAGAATCCGTTTCCCCATTCTATCTTCCAAAATCTGCAATGGCGGAATTCTTTTTACCCGAATCATCCGGTGGACTTTTGGGCGGTATTCTGGTGCAAGGAAAAGTTCAGGGGTTCTTACTTTTGGAAATGGAGAAGTCTCCGTCCGAATGGCAATCCCTGTTTTTAGCCCTGTTTTGCCAGAAGCTCGCCTGGATTTTGGAGGGTGCGCCAAGCGTCTCTGTAATTGCAAAAAACGAAGCCGGTTCCGAAGATCGAAAGGATCAGCTCGGGCAAATTCTTTTTCGCTTGAGCGAGAGTGGCAATTCCGTCTGGGAATTATATCGAAAATTGGGAATTCTCAAAATTCGAGGGCCAAAGGGCTCCGGCAAAAAAACATTGGCCAAATGGGTGCATAGAAGGGAATCGGCTGGCAGCGGTTTGTTGGTGATCGGCGTGCTTCCGGAGCATGGGGGCAAGCTTGAAAAATCCCTGGAGGAATGGGAGGCGATGGCTCAAGGCGGCACCCTCATTTTTGAAAGGATTCAGGAATATTCGGCGCTACAGCAGAAGCTATTATATGAATACGCGACGAGTGAAAGGAGTCGCCGTCCAAGATTGATTTTTTTAGAAAATTCAGAGACTTCGCCTGCCGAGGAACTCGTTTTCTTTCGGGCCTTATTGGAGTCTAATTCCCTTGAGATTCCCGCATGGAAAACCTGGCCAACGGCAGATAGACGGATTGCAGTTTCGCTTATTTTCGAGGAGGTTCGGGAAGCCCAGGGAAGGTTCGATTTAAGTCTTTCGGAAGAAGCGGCCCGATCACTGGCGATTTCAGAATTAGATCGTAATTTAGAAGATCTTAGAAATTCGATAGAGGAGGGAGTTTTGCACTCCTCTGGCAGAGAAATCCGAGAATTCGCAATCCAATCGGAGCGGCCTCAGGGGGTTTCTATGCCGGACGCGGACGATTTGGATCTTCGCAAAGCCGTTGAGGCATTGGAGCGTCAGAAAATACTTCTGGCCTACAAACTTTTTGGAGGGAACCAGATTCGCATGTCCAAGGCGCTCGGAATATCAAGAGGGTCCCTCCAATATAAATTAAAGAATTTGGGATTAGGATAGAATTTTGGAATTAGATTCCTTATACGAAGAGAGAAAAACTCCGGCAGGGTTTCTCGTAAAGGTCAGGTTAGCAAAAATGACCTACGTAGTTTTTACCGCGAAAGGCCCCGAAATTCCAAAGGGGGCCAAAAATCAATCCATCATTGTTCCCGTCCCGAGAGTGGCTTTTTTAGGAGAAGAATTCGATCTCTCGCATTTCCGCTTAGGGGAACTCAGTTTTGTAAATGTTCGGCAGGGAAAACTAGTTATCCCGTACCAACACACTAGCTCCGGCAACGAAGTCCGAACTATCTTTTTAAATAGTGGCAGTGAATGCGATATCCTTCCGGTCATTATCTTTCACTTCGGGAAAGTGGAGGAATTTCTGAGAGCCAAAGAGGAAGGCATAGAATTGCACCATTTGGTCCTGGACGAGGAGTTCCCACGCCAAGACCTAGTGACCTTGAAAATCAGATTTCCATCCCTTAATATGTTGATTATTAAAAGGAAAGTCGCCCAAAAGCTGGAGGCTCCCGGAGGAGTTATGCCGGGTAAGGAAGAGCTGGAGAGGAGCCTCAGGGAAGAGTCCAGTATCGTGGATTTCAATAAGGTTCGGGCTACGGATCTTCTCGAAAAAGGAAACTTAAATATGCACTCCATAAACCCGGTCTTTTTGGCCCGGGTTCATCTTAGAAAAGCGGAGTTAGAGAAAGTGAAACAGCTCCTGCTCGACTTTTCTCTCCGTCCCGAAGAGGTCGTTTTTATAAGAACGTTTTTAGAAGTCATGATCCGAAATGATGAAAAAAAAGAAGAGCTGGAAAGTTGGAAAGTCAAACTCCAGAATTTGGACGAAGGGTTTCGTTTGGCCGGACTTATTCTCGAAATGAAAGAGGCGGAATTTGAAGTCGAACTCAATAAAGGCTTTTCGAAAGAAATCGCAAGCATGGTCTACGCACTTTTAGAGAAGGAGCAGTCCGAGGCGGACACCAAGGAGAAGGAAATCATTCTCTGGGAGTGGAAACTCAGGACAAAGCAACTCTTTCGGAAAATGGCTTAAAATCCCCGAAAAAAGATAAAAAATGCTTCCTTTTTTAGTAAAAAGGCGTAATTTTTACCCGTAAACCTATGATTTTCGGGGAAAAGAGTAAAAATCTGGCACATTTTTTGCTTACTGCGGCCCTCTTGGCTGCAAGCTCGGCCACGTTTGCGCAGACCGAAAATTTTATTAGCAGAGAGGATAGGCCTCACCCTTCTTCCGGTTTGGACTTATCTCAAGAAGGCATTTTAGATTCTTCTAATATTCATCAGGCGGAAGTAGACTCTGTTCTTGCCGAAGGGATCTCATATTCGGATGCCCAACGGGTCGCAGATTTTCCCGAGCTACTGGATTTATTGAATTCGGAAAGCGTGCACAAGAAGAAAATTTTCGCATCAAAATCCCTGCTGCAAAGAATCGAATCCCCTCGGACTGCAATGAGTGGCTCCGCGTTTGATCAGAAAAGTGACTTCGGGAATCCGCTGTTGTTTGCCTTCAAAAATTCGGAGTCTGTAAAGCGGTTCGGTTCCGGGTGCGGTCACGATCGTTTCGATTCTTTAGTGGGTAGCAGTAGTTCTCTCCGTAAAAAAAGGAAAAAAACGACGGGTCTTGCCCTGATGGATCAACTGCTCAGTGCGACTACGAGCGGAGGGGATTCTATCGTTTGCCCTGCGCTCATTTCCCAAGGAGCCGAGCTTTCCTGCGCAGATTTATTTTGGAAGCCTAGGTCTACTTCCGCAGTGCATTTTCCCGAGGGCGGGGGCTTTGCTACTGCCCGGCGTCAATGGTTTAGCCTTGGGAAGAATGCATTGGTGGCGATGAGGATAAGGTCGGCGGCGGCGGGTAGTTGGAGCGATATGATATCTCCTGAGGGCAGGCGAGCGAAAGGAAGCCTAATCCTCTTTCCTGGGGCTAGGCAGACCCGACAAGCGGGGCCTCCGACCTATAGCTGCGAAAAGTGTGGGGGGAGTGGGGTAGAAGATAGTCGCTACGATTTCAATTCGCTCGCTTTACCATCATCGCCCATCGGTTTTCCTCCCCGGGAAAATAAGTGGACGGGGCCTTCTCCTATCTTGGAGATAACTGTCTTGTGTTCTGTAAGTTCAGAACGTAGTATAGCAGCTTAGCGCTTCTTCCCATCTCTCTCGAAAATTCTAGAAATTCTTGTGGTTTCCGACTCCTTTGAAATTCTAAGCCATAATATGGCTGCCAAAATAAAGCGGACTTCCTTTCAGAAACTTCTTAATGCGATGAAAAAACTTATCATGGAAGTGAATGATAACGAAATTCTACGTAGGCTTGAGACCCTCATGGCCACGAGCAAAGAAGATTTGAACCAGGCGGTCGTTCGCTCTCTTTTGGAAAATCCTTTGGAATTCGATCCAAAATCGGTACCGGAGCCGTATGCCCAATATGTCCGACACTTCGTTTATATGGTTAAGCGAAATAAAAAGCGAGGCCTTGATGTCACGTTTGACGCCGGCAACCTCGACTCCAAGAGTCTAAAAAAATCTCCGCCGGTTAAGCCGCAGGAAGCGGTGAAAAAAAGTCCCCCGAAACGCAAGCGCGCCTAAAAATCGAAAATCGCCCTGTGGTCAGCACAGGGCGATTCTTTCATTCGCAAAATCGGCATCATTTGTATGTAACTGCCGAATATACGGCGATTACATACAAATCTCGTCACACCCCGCCTTTAACTCGGCAATAAGGGCCGCGGGGCGGGCATTTCTATAAATGCCTATATTTAAGCAGTGAAACATGCATCTGCCGCTCAAGATTCTATCCGCTTTTTTGCGTTTGCCTCTGATTTTCCCGAAAAGGAGTATCCCGGCGATTTCGCAAACGAACGAATGCCGAGATTCGAGCGTTCTTGCGATGGATTCTTCTTGGTTTCTCCCAAGAAAAAAGATTAAAAACGTGCATTTTTAGGATCTAACTGCCCAGCTTTAACAATTTAGCGCTGCCATCTGTGGGGCAGTATTTCGGCTAGGACAAAAGGGGATTCCGGCAAAAGTAATGGGGCGGATTCTGCTTTTCCGCTGTCAGGTAGGGCTCAGCTAACGATTTCAGGCCTGACGCTCTGCTTCAGGGCCTTGCGTCAATCCTAAGGCAGAAAAAGGGGCCTTCTGCCAGCAAATGGGCAGAGAGGCCTCGTTGAGAGCTATCGATCAAATGATAGAGCATATTGGCCGCTTGGTGAGTTTGGGGCGAGTGAGAATGGCTAATCCGGCGAGTTCTCCGCGCCTAAATTTCCGATTAATTCATGTAACATTGTCATGTGTAGGAAGATTTCCTTGGCATGCAAGAAAGTCACACTTATCCGCATGCTTTATGCTTGCCTGTGCAATTATTGCGCCCCATTATGATCTCATGGCCGAGGTAATCAAATTAAGGGTAAAATGCCATGCCTGCTCAAATTTAATCGAGGGCTCTGCCAAATATGGGACAGGCCATTATGTTCCCGAGGGGGTGGATTTCGAGTTTGTGGCTATCGGCAAGATTGAAACGCCAAAAGGGAAGAGGGTGAAAGCAGAAATCATTGCAATATGCCCCAACTGTGGCGTGAAATGTAAATGGACAATTTAAGATTAATATTAGTCTGTATTTATTACTTTTATATAATCACCAGGTCATAAAATGATTAAAATTCTGCACAAACAAGCGAACATTTTGTGCTTATTATTAATCAAATCTCTGATGGCGCAAAATGGATTAATAATAAGCTATATTTTATAGAATGAATTTCACAACCCCACTTTATACCCTCTTCTTTGTTTTTCTCTTTTTACTGAGATGGCTCCTCCCTCGATTTCGCTTTCTTCCCGAATGGATTCCGTTTCCTTTCCTGTTAGTTGGCAGCTATTTATTTTATTTTTCCTGGAGTCCTAAGTTTGGGAGCTTGATACTCGCGACTACGATTTTGGATTATTCTGTCGGAAAGGCCATGGGGTTTTCTTCTCCCGGGAGAAGAAGGCTCCTTTTACTACTTTCGCTTTCCGGAAATTTAACCGTCCTGGGATTTTTTAAATATTTCGGCTTTTTTGTGGAGAATGGAAATGCCCTTTTATCGGCACTGGGATTGCACTCTGCTATCCCGTCTTTAAAGGTTGTCTTACCTGTCGGCATTTCCTTTTATACGTTTCAATCTCTTAGCTATACGATTGATGTCTACCGTAAGGAAATACAACCCGAACAAAGTTTTTGGAACTATGCGCTTTTTCTGTCTTTTTTCCCGCAGCTGGTTGCCGGCCCGATTGTTCCTGCACGGGAGTTTCTGCCTCAACTGAAGCAATGGGTGGCTTGGGAAAATTTAGCGTTTCGAGAAGGCGTCGTGTTGCTTCTTGTGGGGTCCTGGAAAAAGGCTGTTCTGGCCGATAATATTGCGATCTTACCGGATGCATTGTTTCAATCTCCTGCTATCGTATCCCAGTTTTACGCATGGGTAGGAGTGTTTGCATACGCCCTTCAAATTTATTTTGATTTTAGCGGTTATACCGATATCGCCTTGGGGTCGGCACTGCTATTAGGGTTTCGTCTTACTGAGAATTTTAGAATGCCTTATCTAGCCTCGAGTTTTTCCGATTTTTGGAAACGATGGCATATCTCATTGTCTTCCTGGTTGAAAAACTATCTCTACATTTCTTTGGGAGGAAATCGAAAAGGAGAGTTCCGGACATATCTGAATTTATTGATTACCATGTTATTGGGCGGTCTTTGGCACGGAGCTAGTTGGAATTTCGTCGTATGGGGCGGGATTCACGGGGCCTTACTCGGGTTAGAAAGAGGATTTGGCCATTTTTTTAAGAGGAAAGGAGCGATACTTGAGATCCCTAAAATAGTCTCGTATGCCTATCGAATACTCGTTGTTTTGACGATCGTACTGGTTTGGGTTTTTTTTCGCTCTCCTAGTTGGGAAAAAACGGAGATCGTATTTGCGAAATTATTTTTCGGTTCCGGCGGAATCAATCCAGGCGACTCCGCAATACGGCTGTTTTTTCTTTGCGGTTTACTTTTTGTAGTCTCTACCTGGATCGGTCAAAGAGATGAGGCTTCGGGAGTTTTTCGCAGTTGGGTTGAGAGTCTTCCTGGATGGGCCTTTGCCGGTATTGCGAGTCTGGGATTCCTCTTTGCAGTCTTACTCTCGGCCGAGTCTCAGCCGTTTCTTTATTTCGTTTTTTGAAACGGTCTCTGTAGGAGAGTCCGAATTTTTGCAGTATCTTCGTAGAGCAAAACGTGTTTCTTTGTGTTAGGGCATTCCAAAATTTTTGCGGGTTCTCCGTAAAAAGAGCGGATTCTTGCTTCTCCCAAACCTTCAGGTAGAACGGCAAAAGGTCCTTCGGGAGGAAAAATATACCATTCCCGATTGGAAAGCGAATGGGAGCCTTCCAAAGTACTAAAATCCACCGAAATCGCCCGTATGTTCTTATCCGAATAGACTAGGATCCGCTTCGCTTTTTTACCATCCGTTAGCACTAAAACGAAATTCTCCGTTTCCGAGAGACTATCCACGCAGTTCGCTTCCGGCGGTTTTGGAATTCCTCGAAAGCCCCAGCTTCCTTCCGGAACCAAGGGGCCCAGTAACGCGAGTGAACTCAACCCCAGGATCATTCCCAGCAACGCGAAATTTCTGGAGTTCTTTCTCTTCCCCAAGTCTCTGGAAAGGACTAATGTTCCGAATAGCGCAGGTGTCAAATAGAAGGCCGGAACGCAGTAACGCAGACTATATTTATCAGTGTACAGGCCCGCCATGGGCGCGATTCCGAGTAAAATCAACTGCAAATACGCCACGAAACCGAAGCTAAATCCGCGCTCCTTGCCCCTAAACAGCGCCCAAATACCCGCAATTAGGGCCAAAATGAAGAAAATACCGGGTAGATCACCCTTGGATAACCATCCGATTAGATCTTCCGAGATTCTTCGGAATGATTCGATCACGGATATTTTGTTGGATGCTTCCATGGATAGGAATGTTCTTAGAAACGTATGAAGTCCGAACCCTATCACGCCTGAAAAAAAGAAACGCAGAGAGAGCTGGGGGAAAATCGTTCCCCATCTTCCGTATCTCCGGGTCCAGGCCAGAGCCGCTGTAAGATATAACTCTAAAAGTAGGATGCGATCGGACATGACAAGCAAGCAAAGAACGGGAAAGAAAAAAAAGCGTGGAGTCTTTTCATTGTATAAGTAAGGCCATGCCCAAAGCGTCGCTAGAAATGCGCTCGTGTGCATTGCGGGAAGTAGGAATAAATACAGGATCGGAAATTTTTCCGAAACTAGCAAAAGAAACGAAGTTATGAGAAGCGAGAACGAGTAGCTATACCTTGCGGGAACCTGCGGCTCCAATGTGCGTAAAAATCTTCCGAGTGCCCATACAAAAAACGAAGCCTGAAGGACCGAAAACGATACCAGGGCCCAGAAAGGTTGCTTGGTAAATAAGCTTAAAAGAAATACAAGCGGTAGGTCGGGAAATAGATACGGGGAGGAGGCTAAGGACCAACCTCGAAGAGAACCGCCGTCGCGCAATATATCGGTAAGAAGAGTCGGAACGTAAAGGACGTCCGGGTTCCAGTAGATCTCGACGGGAAATCTTGCCAGCGTCAAACTTAAGCTAGCGACAAATAGAAATCCGGAAACGAAAATCCAATACACTCGGGAATCTTGATCTTAGCGCAAAGAAACGTAAAGAAGAAAAAGGAAACTAATTCTGGACAATCCGCACTTTGCCAGGACCTTGGGAGAGAACAGTCAGTGAAATGTTTTTTTCCCGAGTCGTCTCCAGTTTCCTAAAATCATCCTCTTCTCGTCTTGGAATCCTAATCGGGGGCCTGCTCCTCATTTTTAGCTTGGATTTTCTTTTATTTCGACAGGCTCTTTGGGCTATCCCAAATGAGTCCGCCTGGAGTACGAACCATTTTTATAATTTCCTCTATGAATACTTTCGGATTCGATCGAAATCGAAGACGAAATTCAGAATTCTTTTAGTGGGCTCCAGTATCGCGCATTACTCCTTGGATCGGGGTATGTTGAACGAGGAAATTCTCAGGCTCACCGGTAAAGAAGTAGAGTCCGAGTTTCTTTCTTACGCCGGGATGACTCCTTTGGATGCGTACCTCCTTAGGAAAAAAATTATAGAACTGAATCCGGATCTGATCGTGTATCCGATCAATTTTATAGATTGGAGGCTACATAGGACCTACGTCTTGGATCCGGTGTCAGGAAGGAACGATTCTTTTCCCGAAGATCGTTTGATTCTAGACGCCTTGGATTACGGAGAAGCGCCTCAATCCCGTTATATTTTCCCCGCCGAATCCGCGTTTACTTTCTGGAAAATACTGGGTCCCGAAAAAACGGCCGAATTCATAATGGCGGCGATTTTCGACTTTTATCGATACAAGGACATTTATTGGAAAAATATCCGATCCCTTTTCGATCATCGTTTCGGTCGAAATACCAGCTACCACGGTTATAACGGCGCCCAAATCCCGGAAAGAATCTCCTCCCTGGGTTGGACGGGCCGATCTTTCTCCTTTGCCCCCAAGGAATATATGACCAAAAAAGGATTCTATATCCAAGTCGTCCGCGAAATTCTCCGGGAGGGAAATTTACATGTGTCGCTTAACAATGCGAGAGGGGACTCGCAGAATTTCGACTTCGACACTCCCGGTTGGAAGAGGATTTTGTTGGATAAGAAATTTTTGGAGAAAGATCGGTCTTTTATTACGGCAAAACTTTCTAGAACTTGGATTCCTTATTACGCGGAACCCGAAAACAAGGACTGGGTTTACGACCGATTGGGAGTCCGCCTGCAACAGACTTTCGGAGATGAGCTTCCTCGCTCGGGAATGCAGTACACTCGGGAGGAACGTAGCGAAGATTTGCGCTATGTCGGAATGAGCGACTCGGAATACCGGGAGTATTTTTATTTCCGACTCTTGGCCGAACCGGAACACAGACCGGGGATCGGATACTTGATAGCACTAGCGGAAGCGAAAAAGAAAGTCGCCGGAGAGTCTTTCCGACCGGCCATGCATTTTCGGTATATGTCGGAATTTCTAGATTCCATGAGGGCATCGAAGGTTCCTGTTCTTTTAATCAATAATCCCGAAAATCCGATCAGTCTGAATTGGTATGAGAATTCTAGATGGTATCAAAATCATTTGGAATATCTTCGCAGCATCTCGGGACGCGGCGTTACGTTTTCGGATTTTAAAGACCGACTTGATCCGATCGATTTCAGCGACTATCACCACTTCACGTATCCCGCGATGAAAAAAATGAATCCGGTATATGCAAGGGAGATCATCAAATTTGTCGAATGACAGCGGTCGGGTCGGGAAAAAAAATAGATAAAAACGGGACCTGACTAAAGTAAAGGTCTAACGACGGAAGGATATGAGCAAAGTAAACGTAGCTGTACTAGGGGCCACCGGCTCTGTTGGACAGAGGTTCATCCAACTTTTGGAGAACCATCCCTATTTCCAAGTTACTCATCTATGCGCGTCCGAGAATAGTGCGGGCAAAACATACGGTACTGTAATGAAGAAGCGATGGAAGATATCCTCGGATATCCCCGCGTATGCTAGGGACATAATCGTTACAACGCCCGAGCCTTCCAAAACACCGGGAGTCAGGCTGGCTTTTTCCGGCTTAGACGCGAGCATTGCGGGAGAAGTCGAAACGGCTTACGCAAATGCGGGAGTGAATATCATCTCCAATTCTAAGAATCATAGAATGGTGGAAAACGTTCCGCTTCTTTCTGCCGAAGTAAACGCAGCGCATCTCGCCGTTCTTCCCGCTCAAAAAGCGTCGGGCAAGATCGTTACGAATTCTAATTGCACTATCATGGGAGTTACGATCTCTTTAAAGCCTCTTTTCGATCTTTTTGGAATCGAAGCCGTTATGCTTTTTTCGATGCAAGCCGTCTCCGGAGCCGGGTATCCGGGAGTTCCGAGTATGGATATACTCGGAAATGTCGTCCCATTTATCGGTGGAGAAGAGGAAAAGGCGGAGATTGAGCCGTTGAAATGTCTAGGGAAAATTGAAAACGGTAAGATTATCAATGCCGATTTTCCCATTTCCGCGCATTGCAATCGTGTGCCTGTGTTTGACGGACATACGGTTTGTGTTTCCGTGAAATTGAAAAAAAAGGCAACGGAGCAAGAGATACGCGATGCATGGTCTTCCTTTAAAGGAGAACCTCAGGAACTCGGCCTACCGTTGGCCCCGTCTTCTCCCATCGTTTATAGGGAAGAGGAAGATAGACCGCAACCAAGGTTGGATTTGGATACCGGAAAAAGTATGTCGACCGTCATCGGTCGTTTGCGTCCGGACCCTCTCTTCGATTGGAAATATGTGGTGTTGAGTCATAATACCGTTAGAGGAGCGGCCGGAGCCGCTCTTTTGAACGCGGAACTTATGTACAAGAAAAACCTACTCTAAGAGGAAACAAACGTGCTGGATCCCCAATCACCGGAACTGAAGGTTGCGGATTACAACTCTACGTTACAGTTGGCCCAGGCTTTAGAAGCTCGAGGTGACTTCCAGTACAAGGGCATCTATAAGCTAGTCCTCATAGTTGCGGACTGGACCGAAAAATTCGTCGCAAATAAAATTCTACCTACTACGGAACAAATAGCGCGGGAATTGACTCTGGACAAGGAAAGAGTCTTTGCTTATCTAAAGGAAGCTACGTCCCGCCACAATCCGCCTTTGATCAAAAAGATCTCGATGGTGGATTATGATCCGACGGGGGATTTGTCCGACGGAAAATTGATCGCTTCCTCGCTTCGATTAATGACGGTTTTTGCCCGACCGTCTCAAGCGGATGCCGGATCCAGTCATCGTTATGTGGAAGGAGTGAATCAGACTTCCTTTACTTCCATTCAACGATGGATCAAGGATAGACGAAAATTCCCGGGGACGGAAAACTTTCAAAAATGGATTTGGGAATGCATCGACGCGAATCGGTTAAGCGAAACGTATGCATCCTCCGAAATCGGCGGTCTTTTTCAGGATTTATACGATACCACTCCGGCGCTCAAGCAAACGACGATTAATATCCATTTAAAACCCGTCCTAAAACGACTCGTGGATTCTAAGAATCTGTATTTCTTTAGGAATGAGCGCGCATTAAGTCCCGGCAACCGGTCCGTTTTTTATTATAATGTTCAGGATGAAATCATCGCCCGCTTGGAGCTATATAAGAAATATCTTAAGGACAAAATTATTCCCGAACTTCAGAGGATCGGAGTTTTAGGGAACTTCAGTCAGGAAGAACTGAATAACACGAGGGCCTTGGCGGTGCAGGTATTGCCTTTCTTAAGTCCTGCATACGGGGATCAGAAAACCGCGATGGAAGAACTTTTGGCTCTCATTCATTTCGAAGAGGAAGAAAAAGAAAAGAAAGAAAAGGAGGAAAAAAAAGCCAAGCTTTCGGAACTTTTGGATTATGTGAAATCCGCAAACCGACTCGTCGACTTGAACTATCTTAGATTCCGGGGAGAACCTATCGAAGATGAAATTCGTAATCTTATCATAAATCATGAAATGATTCTGCATGCGGAATTCGCCGATAAAAAGAGTATGTACGATTTCGTATTGCATAAGGATTGCATTCAAGGCGCCATCGAGAACGCGAAACGGGTCCTTTCCGCGACGGGGAACGATAGCGAGATTCGCGTACTCGGAAAAATGAATATCAAGGACTTTCTGGAATCCAGAGAGGCCGCAGGTCAATTCGAAAAATTGGAATATTCGTCTTTATTTAAGTACCTTCCTTTCTTCACCAGGTTTTGGCGATCTCTATTCGGTAATAATAATATGGTTCATCGCTTCGAGGCCGAAGCAATTCGGGCAAGACTCGCCGCGGAGCAGAATAAGAGAGTTCTTGAAGCCAAGACAAGAGCAGCCCAGGAAGAAAAATTGAGAATCGCGGAGAAGCGCGTAAAGGAAAAGGACGAGGCGGAATCCGGAGCCAAGACCAAGGCAGCGGGCGTTTTTGCGCCGGGGGAAGAGGCCGTTATGACTCGGTCAGGCGAGCAGGAAGCGGATCCTCAGGCAAAGAAAATGCTTTCTTCGGTTTTGGATATTTTGGATGCCGCCTGGGCCGGAGGGGAATACCCGGATCGGAATTACCTTTTGACGATGCTCGGTGCCGATGCGGATGAAAATACGCTCCTCAACTTTCTGAAAAAGAATGCAAAAAAGGAAATCCATTCCTTTATGGTAAGAAATCAGGAAGAAAAATATACGTTTCCGATTTTGATTACGCGTAGATTTTTGAAGAAGAACGGACGGTCTCTTTTGGACAAAGCCAAAAAGATCGTGGACGAGCAAAAAGTAGCCGGAATGCCGGAGCAAGAAAAGTTCGATTTCTATATCTCGTTCGAAGACTTCCTGAATAGGACGCTTGCGAAAATTTAACTCGATCCGAACGCTGTCGGCCTCTTGCGGCGCAGGCAAAGATTCCGGATTTCTCTTATTCCTATGAAAAACGAACTCGTTAACTTTAGAAAAACAAAAATTATTTGCACGATCGGGCCCGCGACCGCGGATAAAAAAATGATTCTAGCGCTTGCGGAAGCGGGGATGAATGTGGCCCGCCTGAACATGTCGCACGGGAATCACGAGTTCCATAGGTCGATTATTAAAATTATTAAATCTCTAAACAAGGATGTCTTAAAACATCCGATCGCGATCCTGCTGGATACTCAAGGTCCTGAAATTCGAACCGGGGATCTCCAGGTGGATCATTTGGATCTCAAAGTAGGAGAATCCTTCACTTTCCATATCATTCCGGGAGTGGAATCGGAAGAACAATCCGTTTTCGTAAATTATCGGGATATCGTGAACGACTTAAAAATCGGCGATCGAGTTACCGTAGATAACGGTTTGATCAATTTGGTAGTGGAAGAGATCCAAGAGACCGCGTTGAAATGCAAGGTCGTGGACGGCGGTAAGTTGGGTTCTAGAAAACATATCAATCTTCCCGGAATTCGGGTGAATCTGCCTTCCATCACTCAAAAGGATCAGAAAGATATCCTTTTCGGCTTGGAAGAGGACGTGGATTTTATCGCTCTTTCTTTCGTTCGATCCAAGGAGGATATCCTACAGCTTCGCAAGATCATCGAGGAGAACAACGGTCATTCGGCGATTATCGCAAAGATCGAAGATCAGGAAGCGGTTCGGAATATGGTTGAGATCGTCGAGGCTTCCGACGGAGTTATGGTTGCACGAGGCGATCTTGGCGTCGAACTTCCCATCGAGGAACTTCCGATCATCCAACGAGCGATCATCCGGGAATGTGCGGTTCGTGGAAAGCGGGTTATCGTAGCGACACACCTTCTCGAATCCATGATCAATAACCCTTCTCCCACGAGGGCGGAAGTGACCGACGTAGCCAACGCAGTGTATGAGGAATCGGATGCGATCATGCTCTCTGGCGAAACGGCTGCGGGGAAATTTCCGGTTCGATGCGTGGAGATGCTTCATAAAATCGCGGAGAGAGTGGAAAAAACTCCCGGGGTCGGCTATGTCAGCGATCGGATCCCTTCCAATAAAAAAGAAGAGATGGCTAAATCGGCGGCAATGCTCTCCGATTCGATTAAGAGTCCGGCTATTATCGTGATTACTCGTCGAGGGACTACGGCGCTGAATGTGGCCTCGTTCCACCCTAGACAACCTCTGATTTATGCATTTACCAATATGACGACGGTTCGACGCAAGCTTTGGCTGACAAGAGGCGTCATTCCTTATAGAATCGATTTTTCGAGCGATCCGGAAAAGACGATTAAATTGGCGATCGAAACTTTGAAAGCAAGCGGACGAATTAAGGACGGGGACCAGGTCGTGATTCTTTCGGATATTATCGCGGGAGTGGATCGCGTAGAGACCATTCAGGTACGAGAAGTAAAATAAACCGATCTTATTCCGAATTAGGTTTTTGTTTTCGGGCTTCCCCTCCGAAAGCTTGGTTTTCCACCCAGGCCAGGAGAGTTTCGCGTATCCCTAATCGATCCAAGGCTTCGAATAACATTCCCGTATAATTTAACGAGGATTGAAACCTTTCGAATTCCAACCTTACTTTCAACTTTTTAATATGAAGATAAAGTTTTAACTCCTCGGAACTCATAGTTTCCGGATCTTTCTCTAGAAAATCATCGGAGCCTAAAAAGGGATTTAGGCCTAATCCTGCGACGTTTTCCCGCTTCCTCTTTCTAGGCATAGCCCGCCTAACCTTTCAATTTAGACGCGACAAGGGCCAGGGAAAATAAGGAGAAAAATAAGCAAAGCCCTCCGGTTCCTAGCGTTGCAAGAATCGGATCCCCAAATGTCTTTAATAGATACAGAAAGAAGGCACCTAAAAAGAGAAGCGACGCTAACCCCAGAAAATAAAATCCGATCCTAAGGAATACATAGACCTGCACTCCTCGTTTAACTTTTTCTTCCGCGGATTTTCGAAGATAGAGTAGGAGAGTTTCGATATATTCGAGGAAGGAATCGACCAAAGAAAGGAGATGGCCTTTTAATTCGAAACCGTTAAAAAAACCATCCCCATTTTGTGTTTCTGATTCTGCGGGTTTAGTCCGGGAGTTCTCCTTTTTACGCGCCAAAGAAGTTTCCTTTATTTCCTGCGAATTAAAAGGCCGACGATCAGGCCTAACCCGACGCCAACCCCGAGTCCGATCAGAGTCGCTTTTTGCGGATTTTCTTTAATGTACACTCCCGTTTGATCGATGATCTGCTTTGCTCTCTCACTGGTTTCGCCCGTGACTTGCTTCAGACGTTCTTTCAAATCTGATACGTGTTCCAAGTATTCCTCTCTAGCTTTCCCTGTGATTTTTTTCGCCTTTTCTTTGAGGGATTCCAGTTCCTCGTTGAGGCTTTCGGCATTGGACATAAAAGCGGTCCTCCAAGGTCTCTTATTAGAGAACTCTATTCCTAGTTCAAGAACTTTCCAAAAATATCAAAAGCGTCGATAAAATCATTTTTAAGGCTTTTAATTTGGGAGGAATTCGGTCGAAAAATCTCGTATGATTCCTCAGACTGGTCAATCGGGGACTCCGCTTTTGCGGAGAGTTCTCCTAAAGCGAAACCCGATTTGACCTTAAGATTTTCAGCAGGGGAAACGCTATGAATCTCGTTTCAAAAATCGCCAAAATTCGTCGTAAACAACGCCAGAGAATTTATAATAGAGCCTATCGACAAGCCCTCAAGCACCTCAAGCGGGAATTCAAAGCCGAAGCGGACCGTCATGCTCAGGCGGAGAAGGAGCTGGAGAAATATTACCGTAAAGACGTAGACACTGAGGCCAAGAAGACGCGTAAAAAAATCCAAGAGTTGGAAAATTACAAACTTCTTTTGGAGAGAAAGGAAATGGAGATAGAATCGAAATTGGCATTTCTCAACGACCAACTTCACAAAATCGAAGAATTAAAAGCCAGGATGGACGGAGCGGTAAATTTAATGGCAAGAGCCGGATCTCTTTCAAACGGAGCGATCGATGACGCCGAAAAAATCAAACAGGCACTAAAGAAAGTTCTGTAGATTTTTCCGTTTTTGCTTTAAAAGGTGAGTATGAGTTCCGCTCGCAAAATGGACCCCGAAGAAATTCGGAAGAACCTTCCCGATTCCTGGGAAGTTCTTCCGATCGACGGAGTGTATAGAATCCGTAAAAATTTTCCGTTTTCTACCTATTCGGAAGGGATTCGTTTCGTAAACGAAATCGCTCGAGAAGCGGAACGATTGGATCATCATCCCGACCTGAAAGTCGGCTACGGAAATGTCGGTCTGGAAGTTTTTACTCATTCTCTGAAAGGCCTTTCGAATCTGGATCTAGAGTTGGCCTTGTTTTCGGAGAAGGCTTACAAAGCGGACGTTTCCTAAGCCTCCTTCGTAAATCAGGTCGAGATCCCGGCGACCTCTTGGCTGAATTTCGGCTTTCTTCTTTCCAATACAGCCGTTAATCCCTCGTCGAAATTTCCCGAAACGAACGGTTTGAATTCTTGGATCAATAGATCCGTCGGAGCGTCGAACTCCCGGATTAGATCTTTTCTAATTCCTCGCTTAAGAGATTCGAGGCTTGCCTGAGGAAGATTCAATATATCTAACATATAGTCCTCCGATTTTTTATATAATTCTTCGGCAGGAAAAATTCGATCTACGAGTCCGATCGCTTTCGCTTCTTCCGGTTTATAGGCCGTTCCCAACATTGCGACGTCCCGTAATTTAGCTTTGCCGACCACCGATTCTATGATATTTAGCAGAGTAGGCGGTATCGTCAGGCCGACCAATACTTCCGAAAAGCAGTACCTGGATTTTCCGTTTCCCATAAACCGAAAGTCGGTTAGAATTCCGAGTACCGCGCCGCCCGCCATGGCGTGTCCGTTAATTACGGTTGCCTGCGGCTTAGGGAAAGTATAAATGATTCGCATCATGTCGAACAATTTGGCGAACACTTTGACTCTATCTTCCGCGGAGCGCTCCAGCATATAACGAGGATCTAAACCGTTGGAGAAAAATTTTTCGTTTTGGGAGCCGATTAAAACCGCGCGGACGCTTTTTTTTGCGCCGAGAATTTGATGCGCTTCGATCAACTCGTCCATCAGTTCCTCCGTCATTTCGTTGGAAGGAGACCGATCCAACCATATCCACGCCAAGGGTCCTTTTTCTTCGATTCTGATGTTTTTCATGATACTTCGTTTTTCCTCTAAACTAATAACGATCCCATTTCGTAGAGACTCGTACGATTGAAATCTTCGACAGTATTATCAACCCGCAATCGGCTTATTCTTTCAAGTTGAATCTGATTCGTTTCGGCGGCTACCGAATGACGTTTGCCGGGAAATCGCGAAAGTTTGTCCTTCGAACGAATCGCTATTAATTATAGATCTTTAATATATATTCGGATGATTCGCTTTGGGAGCGGGGAATAAGGCCGGAGTACTTCGCGGCTCGGGAACATCCGAGCACAAAAGAAAGGCCCTAGTAGGCCTTTTATCGACAGGAATTATGCGAACAAAATCCGCTTATTCCGGAATTACTATATTGTCGTAGTTATCGGAAAATCTATACCCGATTCCCCAAATCGTTTCAATCCATTCCGGTTGAGCGGAATTCTTTTCGAGTTTGGATCGGATCCGTTTGATATGAGAATCGATCATTCTTTCGAATCCGTCCCATTCCATTCCCCATACCGCTTCCAGGATCATTTCTCGAGAGAACACTTTTCCGGGAGAGGTCGCCATTAGCTGAAGGATATCGAATTCTTTACGGGAAATATTGATGACTTGGTCTTTGAGAGTAACCCGGCGTCGGACCGGATCGATTTTTAAGCTACCGCGGATAATTTCACCGCCGCTTCCGATATTCGGTTTGATACCCGCTTTTTTGTCCCATCGGCGGAAAAACACATCCACCCTGGTTTTAAGCTCTCTCACGGAGAAGGGTTTGGTAATATAATCGTCCGCTCCGAGTTCCAATCCCATGATGCGATCGATTTCTTCATTGCGCGCGGTTACGATAAAAATAGGAGTATTTTCGTCGGTTCTTCTTACCGTACGGCACACGTCCATACCGTCGATGTCGGGAAGAGAGAGGTCTAAAATTAGAAGATCCGGATGGTTCGCTTTATAGTATTTCAACCCTTCTTCACCGGATGTTTGTATGGTGGTTTTGTAATGGGCCGAATCTAAAGACTTTCGTATGAGATTTCCGATATCCGGATCGTCTTCGATGACCAAAATGTTCTTCATAAATGCCTCAGATGAATTTGATGGAAAAAATAACCTGATTACAACATATTATTCCCATGAAAAATGCTTCAAAGAAAAAATTAAGACTTGGGAAAATCGGGTAAAAATGCGCTCATTTCGAAAAAAATCGATGTTTAAAGAACTAAATTCGAGCGATTTTAGGATTAGCTTGTGTCATTTTTTTTCGTAATTCCGGTTAGGATCGCAAAATAAAGGCAGGTTATTAATTTCTAAATGAAATCTCCTCTAATGATTCCTCGTTCCTGGGCCTTGATTGCCATATCCGAACCCGGATTGGACGTTCATGGAATAACTCGTGAGACAGGAATTCGACCCGATCTACCGGTTCCCGAAACGGTGACCGCTATCTCGGGGGAGCCGGTGAGTTCTCCCTTATGGCAAATTCATTCCAAGAAAGATGCGAATCTTCCCTTAGAGGATCATGTTTGGGAACTTATAGAACGCATCGCTCCTCATCGTAAGGAATTTCAAAGCGTTTGCGAAAAGCATGAGGTGACGTTATACTGCTCCGTGGAATTCAACGACGGCAGTTTGGAAGAAGCATCATTATCCCCTAAATTGCTTTTATTATTGGGAAATCTCGGACTTAAGATCGGTTTCCAGGCGTGGAAGCTACCGGAAAAGAGGCGAAGATCAGAGGATAAGAATCACATCCGTTAAGCGAAATCTTTCCAGGTATCTTCGAACCGGCAGAGCGGGACGCGAAAAAATAAGAACCCGATTTTTCTCCCGTAGATCTAACGCGAATTTGATCAGCTTTTCCAAAACGGCGATCGATACGAATTGCACTCCTCCCAATTCCAATTTAACGTGACGACTCGATTCGTAAAATGCCATTGCCAACGCCGATCGTAATTCCTTGAAGGAGTCGCCTTCGATTCGATCGGTTAAGGGTTCTATTTCGACGACTTTGTTTTTTTTTCGGATTTCGAAATACGTGTATCTACGAATTTGTTCCAAGGGAAGGAGTTCCTCGAAACAGGGTAGGATCTCCTCGTTGGATATTGCAAGTCGGATATTTAGGGGCGTTATCGGATGAATCTCACTTCCAGAGAAATTATGAAAGCGCGGGCAAGATTTCTGAGGTCGGTGCGAGACTTTTTCCATTCGGACGGATTTCTAGAAATAGATACTCCCTCCTTAAAGAAGATTCCCGGGATGGAGCCTCACTTGGATCCCTTCGAAGTCCGTTCTCCTTCGGGAAAGGAAATCGGGTATTTAGTCACTTCGCCCGAATATTCCTTGAAGCAAGCCTTATCACTAGGTTTGGATCGCGTATACGAAATCTCTCACACGTTTCGTTCCGGGGAAAAAGGAAGCCCGCTGCATACCGCGGAATTTCTTATGTTAGAATTCTACCAGGTGGGGGCGGATCTGCAGGACTTAATGGATACGACCGAACGTCTGATTCGGGCCTTAGAGAATGGAATCGGGAAATTTAGTTCGAATGAGAAGATCCCAAGATATCGGATTCGGGACTTACTACTTCAGTATGCGGGTTGCGATTGGGATCGCGGATCTTTAGAAAGTAAAATAAAGCGGGCCTCTTTGACGAATCTCTCAATTCAGGAATTGGAATATGAGGATTGTTTTTATCTAGTTTTTTTGAATTTCGTAGAGGGGCGGCTATTACCCGAGTTTCAATTTTTGTACGATTATCCCCCCGAAATGGCCGCGTTAGCCCGGATAGAAAACGGGGTTGCCAAGCGTTTTGAAACGTACTACGGAAATATAGAACTCGGAAACGCTTTTTACGAGTTATCCGACCCCGCCGAACAACGACTTCGCTTTTTTAAGGAGCAGGCGCTCCGAAAGAAATTAGGGAAGGAAGTCTTTCCCGTCGATGAGGAATTCCTACTTTCGCTCGAAAGAGGTCTCCCCGCTTGTTCTGGGAATGCGATCGGGTTGGATCGCTTGCTCTCCGTATTTCTCGGAGCGAATTCCCTAGAACAAATCAGTCCGTACTGGGGCCGCCTCGATTAGAAAGATTCTAGACTTCCGGAGTAAATTGGTTCAAGATTCGCCTTACCGAAGTTCGATATTCAAAGGAGAACCGTAAAACTTTGGTTGCGCGGAATCTCTCGCGTAGTACCCTACTACGCGAGAGTTGATTTTCCGTAACGAGACAAGGCGAAAGAATCTATTTTCGCCTGAGTCGATCGGGAACCTGAAGGGACGGACGGAAACATGGCCAAGAAACAGAATTATTACGTCACTATCAACGGGAAAAAATACGATCGCGGTTTGATCGAAATTGCGGATGCTTCCGTTTCCGGTAAGCGTGACGGTCGTATTTCCGTAAACGACGCGAAAAAGCTTCTGAATGCCGTGAAAGATAATAATACGTACACGGATATAGAAAAGAAAACCATAGAGCATATCCGCGAGAATTATAAATTTACGGATAAGGCGGACGAATGGTTTCGGTCCGAAATTAGAAAATGGGCCGCCGAAAAACCGCCTAAGATCAAATCCGCAGAAGCGGAAGAATTGCACGTAGCCGAGGAGGAACCCTCGGATCTTTCGGTCGCCCCCTTGGAAGAGGATGACTCTTACCTAGGTTACACGAATTACATTCCCACTCCGTCGGCCGGAAAACCGCGCACGAGAAGCGGAGTTCCGATCCTACTTCTTTCCATACTAATTTTAACCGGAATCGGTATCGGGGTCTATTATGCGTTCGGCCCCTCGAAAGAAGGATCCAAATCATCCGCCTCCAAACATTCCGCAGCCAAAAAAAAGGAAGAGAAGAGCTTAGAAAAGCGGGAACCGAAAAAGGATTCGACGCCGGACCAGGCTGAGAAAGGCGTATTCAATTTATTTTCCGGCTCCGAAGTTAAATCGGCCAAACTAGAAGGCTCGGACGCGGAACTCGCAAAGCAAATCGAATCGAGCTCCATTCATTTCGATAAGAATAGTATCTCCGTTCTATCCTCTTCTCGCAAAACTCTAGACCATCTTTCCAAACTTCTAAAAAGAAAGCCGGAATTAAAGGCCTCCCTAATCGGTCATAGTTCGAACGAAGGAAAGGAAGAGGCGAATCTAAAAGTTTCCAAACTTCGTGCCGAAATGGTTCGCGATTACCTAACCGGAAACGGAATAGCCGGCGAGCGTTTATTCATCCAGGCGAAAGGTGCGTCCGAGCCGATCGCTGACAATTCTTCGGAGGCCGGCAAGGAAAAGAATCGTCGTGTGGAAATCAGGATCGTGCAATAAGCGAATCAAACATTCGGCCTTGGCCGAAATTTAGATAATTTCTCGCCCTTTCTTATCTGAAAAATCCTATACAAGTACCCTATACCCGGGAGACGATGAAACCATCCCGGAGATGACACATGGCATTTGATATAGATATGATCCGCGCTCGGTACGAGAAGATCGGGACCCTGGTAAAGAAAGCTAGGGAAGTGGTCGGGAAGCCGCTTACCCTGACTGAAAAAATTCTGTATTCCCACCTATGGAATGGAGAGCCGAAACACGCTTTCGATAGAGGAAAGTCGTACGTCGATTTTGCTCCGGACAGAGTCGCGATGCAGGACGCAACGGCTCAGATGGCGTTGCTTCAATTTATGTCCGCCGGTAGGGATAAAGTTGCGGTTCCTTCCACCGTGCATTGCGACCACTTGATTACTGCGCAGGTGGGATCGGTCGAGGATCTTAGCAAAGCCTCTACCGAAAACAAAGAAGTCTATGATTTTCTCTCCTCGGTTTCCAATAAATACGGAATCGGTTTCTGGAAGCCGGGCGCCGGAATTATTCACCAAGTCGTTTTGGAAAATTACGCGTTCCCGGGTGGAATGATGATCGGTACCGATTCTCATACCGTGAATGCAGGCGGATTGGGAATGATCGCGATCGGAGTGGGAGGTGCGGATGCCTGCGATGTAATGGCGGGCCTCGCTTGGGAATTAAAATGGCCGAAATTAATCGGAGTAAAACTTACCGGGAAACTGAACGGTTGGACCTCCCCCAAAGACATCATACTAAAAGTCGCAGGAATTCTTACCGTTAAAGGTGGAACGGGTGCCATTGTGGAATATTTCGGCGAGGGTGCCGCGGCACTGTCCTGCACCGGAAAGGGAACCATTTGTAATATGGGCGCGGAGATCGGCGCGACGACTTCCACATTCGGATACGATGAATCCATGGAGCGATACCTGAGATCTACGGGCCGTGCGGCAGTTGCGGATCTCGCTAACGGAATCAAGGAGCATTTGAATGCCGATCCGGAAGTTTATGCAAATCCGGATAAATTCTTCGATCAGGTAATCGAAATCGATCTAAATCAACTCGAACCGCATTTAAACGGACCGTTTACTCCCGATTTGGCGACGCCTATTTCTAAAATGAAAGATGCGGCAAAGAAGAACGGTTGGCCGACGAAAGTGGAAGTAGGTCTCATCGGATCCTGCACGAATTCCTCCTACGAGGATATTTCCCGCGCGGCTTCTTTGGCTCACCAAGCCTCGGAAAAATTCCTGACCCCAAAATCGGAATTTACGATAACTCCCGGATCGGAGCTTGTCCGGTTTACGATCGAGCGGGACGGATTCATCAAGACTTTTGAAAAGATAGGAGCGAAAGTATTTGCGAATGCTTGCGGGCCTTGTATCGGAATGTGGGCCCGGGTAGGCTCGGAAAAGAAAGAGAAGAATACGATCGTTCACTCTTTCAATAGGAATTTTCAGTCTCGAAACGACGGAAATCCGAATACGTTCGCGTTCGTAGGATCGCCGGAATTAGTAACCGCTCTTGCGATTGCCGGAGACTTGACGTTCGATCCTAATAGCGATACGCTTATCAACGATAAGGGTGAGAAAGTGAAATTGGATCCGCCGAACGGGGACGAATTACCGAAACGCGGCTTCGACGTTAAGGACGCCGGATTTCAGGCTCCCGCATCGGACGGTTCTAAAATTCAAGTCGCAGTCGATCCTAAATCCAATCGCCTCCAACTCTTGGCTCCGTTCTTGAAATGGGAAGGCACGGATCTGAAAGGATTACGCCTTTTGATTAAAGCCAAAGGAAAATGTACGACGGATCATATTTCGATGGCGGGACCTTGGCTGAAGTTCAGAGGGCATTTGGATAATATTTCCAATAACTTACTGATCGGCGCGACGAATTCGTTTAACGATAAAATAAACTCCGTTAAAAATCAGTTGGACGGTTCTTACGACGAGGTGCCGAAAGTTCAACGTCAGTATAAGGCGAAAGGAATCGGATCGATCGTAGTGGGGGATGAAAACTACGGGGAAGGTTCCTCTCGCGAACACGCGGCAATGGAGCCTAGACACCTCGGAGTGCGCGCCGTTTTAGTGAAGTCCTTTGCGAGAATCCATGAAACCAACTTGAAAAAACAAGGAATGCTAGCGCTTACGTTTGCGGACAAGGCCGATTACGATAAGATCAAGGAAGACGATACGATCGACATTCTCGGCTTAACCTCGTTTAAGGAAGGAACTCCTCTGGCCCTAGTCTTAAACCATATGGACGGAAGTAAAGACGAGATCAAAGCCAACCATACCTATAACGAACAACAAATCGAATGGTTTAAGGCGGGAAGCGCATTGAATCTGATTGGCGGTAAAAAGTAAAAAATATCGGCAGGATTGCCTTTGTAAATGTCTAGGAGGTTCAGAGGATTGAAGACAGAAGACTGAGGACAGAACATTGATGAGCGGAATTTCCATGCTCTAAAGAAGGATTCTTGCGTTATAGTGGATTCTTTCTCTACCCCTGAGAGTTTCCGACCTATAGCAGCTTCTGTCTAGCGTGAGCAAAGCGAACGCGTCTGTCTTCTGACCTCTGTCCTCTGCGAGGGAGGCGCCGAATCCAAACAAGCTTTCGGATCTTCCTTAGGATTCTTCTTTTCGATGGATGTAAAAAAGCGATTGATGCCTTGACCCCCTAAAAAAAAATGACAATTGAACCTGTTGTGAACAGGATTTCGCGGTCTCTCCAATTGATCCTAGGGTTTTGCCCCGTCTTAGGAAAGTCCGCGAAGGATTTCTTTTCTGAGGTGGTAGTGCCGGTGGAATATCAAGATTTAGACTCCTATTTTCAAAGTCTGACTGACATAACGGACACGATTGCCATCCTGAATTCCCCCTACGATTCCGACTTCGATGCAGACATCGATCGCATGGAAGATTTTTTCAAAGATATCCAATCCAAGAATTGGTTATCTCAGGATAGGGAACACTTTAATCTATTTGCGAGCCATTTCTCCTTTCACACTAAAATCGTGGAAGAGATCATTCGCGAAGCCAGAGAAATTCTGGATCCCGAGAGAAGAGTGTATGTTAAGCGTCTGGTTTCCTACCAGAAGAACGCTCAGGATTGGTTGGCCGATGTTCAAAAACGTAGAAAGTCTTCTGAGACTCTAGCTACGGCTTAATCGAGTTCCCGTTTAGGATTGACACCTCGGCTTGATCGGGGAGTCTTGAGTCCGTGTCCGAACGGAAAATTGAATCCGAGGAAGTCCAGAATTTCCTCACGAAACCGTATCTATTCTATCCCGTACTCCTCTTTTTATTCCTATTCTTAATGGATAAACTTTTCTTTTTGGAAAAGGTTCGGGATTACCTAAAAACCGAATTCACATATATTTACTACGACGTTAAACAGGATTTATTAAAAGAACTGATCCGCGAATACGGGAATCAGGCCCGCGAAAAGCATAAGAAGAAATTAGTCGTTTTGATGGGTTCTTCCCGGATGCTTTATTTTAAGAACCAGGAAATTTTGGATTTTTATCCGGACTGGGACGTATATAATTTTTCTTCGGCGGTAACGACTCCCGCCTATTATCTGTATTTTTTGGAGAGGATGACGGAGGCCGGCGTTAAACCCGACTTTCTAGTCATGGAGGCGGACCCTTTCCAATTCAATGCAAACAGTACTACATTCAAAAAATCGAATCTTGCCAATAGTTTCGACCTGAGATTTATTCTATCTCACTCTTGGGACCTGGGCCGAGAAAACGTAAATTATTATCTCGGAAATACGTTCTTCGGCGTGAGTAAAAACAAGCCCTATCTTTCCAACGTAGTGAACCGGCTTACGAACCAAAAGTTCGAAATGGCCGAGCTCATCAAGAAAATGACGATTGATTCCTTGTACAAGGATAAAGGTAACGCTTTTTCCCCCGCGGGAGCTTTTGTGGAGCGGGACTTCGGAAAGTTGGAGGACAGCTCCATCCGTACGATCGGCTGGATTTACCCGAAGTATGCTCCTTCCGAAATGCAATTTAAGTTTTATGAGAATATTCTTTCTTTGGTAAAGGAAAATCGAATTCCTACGCTCGTCGTTCGTCCGGCAGTATCGCTTCCTTTGGAAAAACTTTTAGACGAACTAAAAATTCCGGCTCCTTGGTGGGAAAGAATTCTACCGATCAACCAATCCTACGGAATTCCTTTTATCGATATGGCGGAGGCCAAAGATTACGATTGCAACGCATTTGCGGACAGCGGTCACATGGCCATCGATTGTTATCGCCCTTTTTTGCGATTTATTCGATTGAATTGGCAGGAGACTGAAGACAGAGGACAGGTGACAGAACATTGATGAACGAAATTTCCATGTTCTGGAGAAAGATTCCTGTGTTACAAGGGGGTCTTTCCTCTACTTCGGTAACCTTTCCAACCTCGAGCAGCTTCTGTCTAGCGTGAGCGAAGCGAGCGCATCTGTCCTCAGTCCTCTGTCTTCTGAACAGGACAGAACATTGATAAGCGGAGTTTCCATGTTCTACAGAAAGATCCTTGTGTTACAGTAGATTTTTCCACTACTCCAGCTGCCTTCGCAACCTCGAGCAGCTTCTGTCTAGCGTGAGCAAAGCGAACGCGTCTGTCTTTCAGAGGACGGATGACAGAGGACAGAGGACTGAACATTGATGAGCAGAATTTCCACGTTATAGAGAAAGATTCTTATGTTATAGTAGATCAGTCCTCGACCCCAGCTGCCTTCCCAACTTCGAGCAGCTTCTGTCTAGCGTGAGCAAAGCGAACGCGTCTGTCCTCTGTCTTCAGTCCTCTGTATAGGAAAGGAGGTTGACGGGTTTCCGGTGGCACCTTAGGTTAGGGAGTTAGATTTTTCATAAGGCAATTCCATGAAACGTATTGTAATTCTCTTTTTCGCCGCGGCGATTCTCGCTCGGTGCTCTTCACTTAACATTGCGGAAAATAAAGGCAAAGACCAGGAGTTCCAGATTTTGGATCCGAATCTGCGGGTAGAAAAGTTTAAAGAAACATTCAACTTAAAAGCCGAAGGCCCCGTTACTCTGGATTGTTCCGGAAAGCCCTGCACGCCCGATCTAGTCTCGGCCTTGACCCCGGATCAGATTAAGAAACTGAAACGAAACGGGACTTGGAAGGAGTACGCCGAGAAGGAAGACGCAAATAAAAAGAAATTCAGCGTGCTCGCTCGTGTAGGCGACTACAAGGACGATAAGCGGGAGGGAATCTGGAAAACTCTCTACGAGACCGGAGAAACATTGCGGGAAACTCCGTACGCGGTCGGCTTAAAAGACGGGGAAGAAAAGAAGCTGACGAAAGACGGCACTCAAACCGAAAGCACGGCATTCAAAGCCGACAAGAAGAACGGACCATACTGGTCTAAATCGGATAAAGGATTTCTTTTGGAAGAGGGCGCTTACGCCGACGATAAAAAAGTAGGAACCTGGAAGGAGTATTACGCGGAAGACGGGGCTAAAAAATCCGTGACCGATTACAAAAACGGACAAAAGAGCGGTCACGAAATCAATTATCAAAAGGACGGTAACACTCTCTCTTCCGAAGGCAATTATACCGAGGATTTAAAGATCGGTACTTGGAAGAATTACTACGACAACGGACAGGTTCAGGCGGAAGGTGCCTATGCTCCCAAGGGCACCGGTACGGATAGAAAGTCGCTTAGGACCGGCCCCTGGAAAGAATATTACAAAAATGGAAAGGTTTTTGCGGAAGGCCAAAGAGATCATACTCGCAAAGGCGATTGGAAATTCTATTGGAGCAACGGAAATATCGCGTACAAGGGAGCGATGTCGAACGAATTCATGATGTCTTCCGCAGAAGCGTACGATAAGGAAGGGCAAATCATCGGAAAAGGAAAAATGAGTTTTTCCATCCTTCTCATCGACGATAAGAACGACGAATTGAACGCAAAGTTCCGCCCCGACCTCCCGTTTACATATTATAAAAACGGCAAGAAGAGTTTCGATATAATCGATGAAAATAGGGCGGTCGAATACGACGAGTCGGGAGCTAAATTGGGAGAAGGACCCATCATGGTCGGGACGAATGCCAAGAACGGATGTTGGTCCACACCCCAGGGAAAGAAATACTTCATCAACGGTAAGGAAAACGCCAAAATGGGAGAAATGCAGAATTGTAAATAATCCTGCTTTCCCGGAGAAAGATGAACGAAACAAAACCTAAGTTTGAAATTTCGGGTCCCAAGGCGATTGCCTTGGGATTTCTATTTGCCGCACCGATTTTCTTTTTGCTGGGCTACTGGAGTAAAGGATGCGGTTCCATCGGCCGTCAGGCGAAAGTCACATACAGCGGGTCTTTTACGGAAGGGACGCTGGTGTCCCTGGATGAAAAGAAACTGGTTCTGAAAGACCCGGACTTTACTATCCCTTTAGAAACGATCGAAAAGATCGAATTTTTGGAAGACGCCCGATCCTTGCAAGCCGGCCAGGTTCCGTTAAGCGACGCGGAAAAAAACTTTATCGGTACGTATAAGCTTCAAGTAGGAATGCATAAAGGTGTGCTGGTTCTATTCCCGAGAAAGACGGGAGGGATCGGAGGTACTATGCGTTTTTCCAATTGGGGGAAAGGTGTAAACGAGTCCTTGGGTCAAATTAAAGTGATCGGAAAATCCATTCGATATACTAGATCCTGCACGGGGGCTCGCTGCTCGGAGATCGGCAGTAACGTTCCGTTTAGCCAAACCTATACGGGCGAGCTCGAAGGCAAAAAAATCCAGGGAGCCTACCAAGGCACCAATAGTTCTGGTCGCTGGACTGCGGAACGTTAAATTCGGATAGAACCGACGAGATCATATGGAGCCGAAATCCCTGCAAATGGAAAATAATTCCTTAACCGAAGCGGACTTAGTTTTTGCGAAAGACACACTGGATAAAATTCGAGACGAACTGTCTCGGGAGATCACGGGACAAGACGCGGTCGTCCGCAGTTTACTACTTTCTCTAACCTGTCAAGGCCATGTGCTCTTGGAGGGGATGCCCGGTCTAGCGAAGACGCTCTTGGCCAAATCCTTGTCCGCCGCCTTGGACCTGGATTTTAAGAGAGTGCAATTCACTCCGGACTTGCTTCCCGCCGATCTAGTGGGGACAGTCGTATTCAATCCGAAGGACGGGGATTTTAGAACCCGAAAGGGTCCGATCTTTACCGGGATTCTCTTAGCGGACGAGATTAACCGAGCACCCGCAAAGGTGCAATCCGCCTTATTGGAATGTATGGAAGAACGAACCGTAACGATCGGTGAAAATACGTTTCCATTAGAGCGCCCTTTTCTAGTTCTTGCTACGGAAAATCCGATCGATCAGGACGGAACCTATCCGCTGCCGGAAGCTCAGACGGATCGATTCTTTATGAAGGTTCTGGTGGATTATCCGGCAATGAACGAAGAGTTGGCCATCTTGGATCAACATGGTCGCTTATCACCAGGTGAAAGGCGAATTCGGAAAGTGGCCGGATCTAGGGAAATTCTCAAACTTTCCTCTTTGGTGGACAAGGTTCACATAGAGCCCAAATTAAAAAGTTATATCGTAAGATTAGTTCGTAATACCCGCCCGGAGGAAAAAACGATTCCGGATCTGCTTCCATACGTAAAACACGGAGCGTCTCCGAGGGCAAGTCTCAGTTTATTAAAGGCCGCAAAGGCCCGCGCGCTTTGGGAAGGCCGGGATTACGTAATTCCGGAGGATGTGAAGGCCTCTTTACCCGAGATTCTTCGTCACAGAATTCTTCTCACATTCGAAGCCATTTCCGAAGAGGTCGGAATCGAATCGGTGATCCAAACGGTTTCGGAGGCCACGCAGGTCTTATAAGATGCTTCGAAAGGAGTATCAAAGTCTGATTCGACTCCTGGAATTTAAGGAGAAAGGATTTTCTCAAAGAGAAAGACAAGGATCCGCGGCCAGTCAAAGGAAGGGTCGGGGACTCGATTTTAAGGACGTTCGCCCTTACTCCGTCGGGGACGATACCCGCCTCATCGACTGGAATGTGACCTCCCGCTTAGGAGAACTTCACGTCCGGGAATTTTACGAAGAGAAGGAAAGACTGGGCGTGTTTTTTCTCGATATATCCGAATCGATGAACTGGAGTTCGGGGGATCGGACAAAGGCGGAAAACGCATTTCAAGTTCTGGCTTTATTAGTATTATTGTATGTTCGCAAAGGGAACTTGGCGAAAATTTTTTTGTACTCGGACCGATTGGAGCACGAGACGGGGTATGTTCGCACGGTGGAAGAAGCACTTCCGGTTTTGGAGCGGATTCGAAAGAGAGTCTCTCGCAGTCCTAAAACGGATCCGAATCTTCCGTTTGTTCTGCTCAAGGACAGAATCAGACGTCATACGGATTCGTTCATTCTATCAGATTTTAATAATATTCCTCCTCTGCGAAAGCTCGCCGGATTGAGGAAATTTCATACTTTGCACGCCATTCGTTTCATCGATCCTTTGGAGTCCTCTCCGCCGCGAGGTTTGTTCTCTTTTTTCTTAAGAAGAGATCCCGAGACAGGCGGTCCATCTTGGAATGAGAGCGGAGAGATGCATCTTCGTTCCAATCTGGAGCAACTATTTCGGGAAAGAATTTTAGATCTCGAAGGTTCCGATGAGGATCCGTCCCGGATTCTTTCTTATTGGTGGAGAGAAAAATGAGAGTCGTTCTGGGTTGGCTCCTGCTATTCCTGGCGATCGATTCCGTCTTTGGTGTTTCGGAGGAATGGAACCCGCAGAAAGTAGTCATCGGGCAAACTTCCGTTTATGTTCTAACCTTCACGGAGGGAGAGGTTACGTCTCCCGAGGTTCCTGCGCTCGGTATGCACGCCGATCCCGAAGCTCCCGATCTGCCTTTATTCGAAGTTTTCTCCTCCGAAATCGGGCAGAGTCGGATTCGTCTCGAGGTGGCGTATTATGCCAGCGGTAATTTTACTCTGCCGATCATCTGGAAGGATTCGACCGGCAAGGAGAACTCGTCTAAAGTCGGGTTGCAGGTTGAAACTTCCCTACAGGAAAAAGATAAATCGCCGGAGGACGTCCTACCTCCGGATTCGTTTTCGGGACCATACGGCTGGAGATTGATCGGCCTTTTGGCCGGAATCGCCGCCTTACTTTTAGGAGCTCTTTATTCCTATTATCTCCATAAGACGCGGACGAAGGATCCGATGGACGCTATTCTACAGACCGATCCCTGGATTCAAAAAATTCTTCGGTTTGAAAATCGGTTAAGCGAATTGATCGAATCTCCTCCCATTCCTGCGCGAGAGTTTTACAGGCTACTTTCCGGATACATTCGGGAAGTGGTTTCTAAAAAGCTCGGTTTGCCTACAGGGCATCTTACGGAAACGGAATTATTCGCGAAGATATTCGATTCTTTTTCGCTCGACGAGGAAGTAATTCGGGTTTGGGAAAGTCGCTTGCGAAAAACGCAATATTCCTCGGAAGAATCCTCTCTCAGCAAGGAAGAAGCGATCGCGGCTCTGGATTTTTGGAAGGGAGCCTTCGAAAAATGAACGAATGGGAGGCACCATATTATCTTTTTCTACTTTTCCCGATCTGGCTTTGGACGGCGTTTTCTTACTGGAAAAAGAAACCCGCACTTACCATGGAATTGCGAATTCCAGGAACGGATTCGATCCGACGAAATTTTTTACGTGAAATCGTTTCGAAATGCTTCCCGTTACTTCGACCCGTTGCCTTAAGTTTGTTGACGATCTCCTTGGCGGGACCCGGCCAATATTATCGGTTTCTCCCGAACGAAACGAAAGGCGTGGATATCATGCTGGCTTTGGATGTATCCGGTTCCATGTCTAGAAGCAGGGATTTTCTTCCGGATACTCGTTTAGGAGTTTCGAAGAAATTGCTGCGCGAATTTATCCGAAAACGGGAGACCGATCGAATCGGCTTGGTTGTGTTTGCGGGAGGAGCCTATTTGCAATCCCCTTTGACAAGTGATCGTGCCACTTTGGAGGAAATTTTAGGGGTGGTGGAGGAGGAAACGGTTCCCGAACAAGGGACTGCGATCGGAGATGCGGTCATACTTTCCTCATATCGATTAAGGCGTTCTCCCGCTCGATCCAGAATTATCGTTTTGATTACGGACGGGGTTTCCAATACGGGAAGGATCGATCCGGTCACGGCAACCGAAATTGCGGACGAAATCGGAATAAAAATTTATAGCATCGGAATCGGCAAGGAAGACCAATCCTACGAAATTAATTTCGATATTCTGTCGGAACTATCAGCCAAAACCGGCGGTATGTTTTATCGAGCGGAGGACACGAGTCAGCTTCGTGAGGTCCTTGCCGCCATCGATGCTTTGGAAAAAGATCCCCTGGCACTTCCTCCCGAAGAAGTAAGGGAGACGGACGCATTGTATTACTTACTTGTTTCGCTATTGCTTTTGGCTGCGGACTTGTTCATAAGAACTTGGTTTCTGAGGTATTACGTATGACCGATGAGATTCTACGCGGGCTCTTAATCGGTACCGGGATTATCTACCTCATCTATGTTCTTTCAAGAGCGGTATTCTATTTCTTTTGGCGGAGCTGGGTGTCTAAATATCCGGGACTGCGTAGAGAAGCGAGTCTTCCTTCCGTATTTCTCATCGTATCGAGACTGATTTGTCTCGGCTTGGCATTGATTCTTTGTGCTATGAGCTTTCAGCAGAACGCGGGACCCAAGTCTAAGGAAGAGGAAACGTTGTACGGCGTGGATTTTCTTTTTCTGGTGGATGTAAGTCTTTCGATGCAGGCGATAGATACGTCGCCCACGAGACTCGTTAGGGCAAAGGAAACGATTTTGCGAATTCTTCCCGGGTTGACCGGGAATCGGTTCGGCATGATCGTATTTGCTGCGACCCCGTTCGTATATTGCCCGATGACTTCGGACGTAAGCGCTTTTGCCGATTACGTTCGCGGATTGGATGTGGATATGGTAGGAGATCGAGGAACGGATTTAGACGCGGCTTTTCGGAAGGCCGAAGAAGTCTTACGGTCCAATCGAGTCTTTCGCAGTCGAGTCGTAGTCTTGATTACGGACGGGGAAGATGCCCAAAATCCGGGAGTGTTTCGATTTCCGGCCGATCTAATCGTTTGGTCTGTGGGAACTTTGGAGGGAGGTCCGATCGCGTATAAGGAAGAGGGGGCTATTTTAAACGGGTATCTGACCCGAGACGGCTCCTTGGCTCCCTACGAAAATTCTCCCGGAGTAGTTCGTACAAGGGCGAATGAATCGTTTCTAAAATCTCTGGCGGAAGCGAACGGCGGAGAATTTCTTTCCTTGAATAGGACCAGCCCTAGTTCTACCGATCTGATGGCAAGAGTCCGCTTTATGGATAAGAACGCCAGTAAGAGAGTGAAAGACTTAAGAAGAGCGGAAGGATACAGAAATTTCCTTTTGCCGGCCTTCTTGTTATTATTATTCGATTTCATCGTTTTGGAAGCGTGGGGGAAATATTCCAAATTACTACATTGGAAGTTCCTGTCAGTCGTTCTTATACTTTACGGTTTCATGATGAGCTCTGGGAATTTGTCTGCGGTGGAATTGGACCCGGGAGGGAATAGGGTTAAGGAGGGAAACGAAGCCTACGAAGAGGGAAATTTTCCGGAAGCCGTCGAACGATACAAGGAAGCCGAATCTTACTTTCCGGGCGATCCTAGATTGGAGTTCAATCGAGGAACTTCGAAATACAAGACCGGGGATTTGGATACCGCTTTACGACATTTCGAAAAAGCGTTAGAATCGAAAGACACTCAACTTAGATCCAAGGCCTATTTTAATTTAGGAAACACCTATCTTCGGTTAGGTGATCGAAAAAAGGCCGCGGAAAGTTTTTTGAGATCCTTGAAGGAAAATCCTAAACAGGAGGCCGCTAGAAAAAATTTGGAGTGGCTTCGGAAACTTCCGCCTCCGCAAAAGAAAGAATCTTCGAATTCCGGAAATCAAAATAACCAAGGAAAACCGAAAGGCGAAAGCAGACAACAAGAGCCGGAAGAGAACGGAGCGGATGGTCGATCGGCGAGGAAGAAGGACGGGCAACGGGATCAAAAATCCAAATCGGAATCGGATCTGGAGAGAATGATGGACTCCTTGGATTTGGACGCGGTGAAACGAAAAAGCATCGGTTCCAGGAACCGGGAGGTTTTTTGGTGAACGTATATCGTGCCTTTTTCTTGTTCATTTTCCTTTGTTCTCCCGTGCTTGCCGGAGAGCCTAGATTTTATCTTAGCCAATCGCGGGCCGAGTTAGGCGATCCGGTGTTTGCCGTATTTGAATTGGAGGGAGCTGCGCAGGTTCGGATCCTAGAAAAAGAAGTTCAAGGAAAGGGAATCAAAGCCGTTTATTGGGGGATGGAAGATAATACGACCATCTTGAACTATAAAGCGTACCGAAGGAAATTACTTAAATACAGACTAGTCGTTTCCTCTCCGGGAAGGTACGAAGTACCGGAAATAGGGTTGGAAGTGGACGGAAAAAAAGTTCATTCCGGCGTTCTTGCGGTGGAATTCGGACCGAAGCGTTCGTCTCCTCGCGGACCGGGTTCCATTTGGAGTCGGTTTTTCTCGAATGAAAGCGATCAAGGACCTGCGGATGAAAATCTAAAAGTCGTCTTTCAATTGGATAAGAAAGAGGTCTGGGCAGGACAACCGGTATTAGGATTTTTTACATTATATTATAAAGATATAGTACGTCCTTATTTCGATAGGGACCCTTCCAGTTCGATCGAATTTCCTTATTTCAGGAGCGAAATCCTATCCGGAATGAATCTGAACATTCCCGAAACCGTCGTTTACGAAGGAGTATTATACGAAACTTTCCCTTACAATAAGGAATTCTTCATATTAACTCCCTTAAAGTCGGGGGACTATTCCTTGGGCTCGACCGCGTTTCATTTGGAAGGCCAGCTTCAATCCTATTTTCATATGAGAACGTTGCGTAGCATTCCCGGTAAGATTCGCGTTAGGCCCTTGCCGACTCCGTCGCCTGCAAACTTCGAAGGCGCCGTCGGGAAATTTCAAGTCGAAACGGAGGATGCACCGGAAGAAGCTCCGGAAGGGGAGCCTTTTCTTTTCAAAATAGTGATCAAGGGAAAAGGGAATCTCGCACCCGTCCAGGATCCGATTCGAGAAGGGTGCGGCCAGGCCGATTGTTTTCCGGAAATTACCTTGGTTCAATCCTCTCCGCAGAGAGAATTTAGGGAACTGGATCCGGGAGAGTACGGATTCAGCTTACATTATTCTTACCTATATTCGGCCTTACCTAGTAAGCAGGGACTTTGGAATCCGGGAAAACTTCCGTTCGTTTTTTTCGACCCATATTCGGGCCGCTATTCCGAAGTTTCCATTCGACTGCCTACGGTAAAAATAGGCCCGCCTTCCTGGAAGGCTGTGGAGCCTATTCCTGAGACTTCCGAAATTATAAAAGGTAAGACGGTAATTCTGGTCGCTCTTTTCTTAGGGATTGCCGGAGCCGCAACGGTTTGGTTCGTCCGATTCCGTACTGTGCGGAGGCACGAAGAATTATTGAAACGACTTGACGACTGGATCGGTTCTAAAAGAGGTTTGGTATTGAAGCATTCGATTCTTGCCAAGGGCATTTCGGAAGACGAGGCTTCTTTATTGATAGGTTGGAAATCGGAATCGAGTTCTTTGGCGTCCCTATATCCGAAGCTTGACTCCGCTTCAAGAATCTATCTGCTTAGATCGGCAGAGCTGATCCTTGGCGATATACAACAAAAGGAACCCTTATGAGCGAAGAAATTAAAGGTAGAATCTCCGTAGAGACGGAAAACATTTTCCCGATCATTAAGAAATGGTTGTATTCGGAAAAAGATATCTTTTTGCGGGAATTGGTTTCCAACGCATGTGACGCGATCGCTAAACTCAAGAAAGTGTCTTTAAGCGAGGAGTTCGAAGGCGGCACGGATTACAAAATCGACATAGACTTCGATCAACAGGAAAGAACACTTACGATCGAAGACAACGGAATCGGAATGACCGACGAAGAGGTCGGCAAATACATCAATCAAATCGCTTTTTCCGGAGCGGAAGAGTTCGTTAAAAAATACCAAAGCGAAGGCGACAAGCCGGAAATCATAGGGCATTTCGGTCTAGGCTTCTATTCCAGTTTCATGGTATCCGCGAAAGTAAGAATAGAAACCAAATCGTATCGGAAGAGTAGCGTCGGAGTCACTTGGGAAAGCGAATCCGGCACGGACTTTACTTTAAAAACGAACGAGAAAACCGGTCGAGGCACCAAGATCACTTTATTCTTGGACGGTGATTCCGGGGAATTCCTAGATGCGTGGAAGTTAAAGGAACTGGTCCGAAAATATTGCGACTTCCTTCCGGTTCCGATTTTTGTGAAAGGAGAGCAGGCCAATAAAAAGACTCCTCTCTGGAGCGAACAACCCTCCGCCGTAAAGAAGGAACAGTACGAGGAATTTTACCGGTATCTATTTCCATTTGCGGGCGACCCTCTATTCCACGTTCATTTAAACGTGGATTATCCTTTTCGCCTCCAGGGAATTCTGTATTTTCCTAAGCTCAGGCACGAGCTGGATGCGAATCGAATGGGGATAAAACTCTATTGTAATCACGTATTCGTTAGCGACGAGGCAAAAGAATTGGTTCCCCAATTCTTGACCGTTTTGCAAGGGACCTTAGACATACCGGATCTTCCTTTAAACGTATCCCGTTCTTATCTACAGAACGATCCCTTGGTTAAAAAAATATCCGCTCACATCGTCAAGAAAGTGGCCGATAAACTCCAGGAGGAATTTAAAAGGGATTCGGAGAATTTTCAAAAGAATTGGGATGAGATTTCCCTTTTCGTGAAATACGGTTTAATGACCGACGAAAAATTCTACGAAGCCGCCAAGGACCTGGTGTTCTTCCGTTCTTCCAACGGAGAACTCACAAAATTAGAGGACTACGTTTCTAGAAACAAGGAGAAAAATTCCGGAACGGTATATTATGCCAATGAAACCGAATTGTCATCGGTTTATATGGACCTTCTAAAATCCCAGGGGCTCGAAGCGATTTTAGTGGATTCGAGAATCGACAATCACTTCCTACAGTTTTTAGAGAGTAAAAACCAGGACTGGAAATTTCAGAGAGTCGATTCGGAATTAGCGGAACAAACTTTGGATAAGGAAGCCAGCCCTAGTTTGGCCGATTCGGAAAATAAAACGGAAGAGGAACGATTAAAGGAAATCTTCGATAAGGCTATCAGTCGGGAAGGCGTACAGGTCCGAACCGAAGCCTTAAAATCCGAGGATGTTCCGGCGGTGATCCTATTACCTGAACATTTGCGTAGATTGGCGGAAATGGGCCAGATCTACGGTCAAAAATCCGGCGATCTGCTAAAGAGCCATACTCTACTCATCAATCGCAAGTCTCGGTTGATACGAAATATTCTGAGTACGAGTAAGGGTGTTCGCCCGGAGCGCGCGGAACATCTAGCCAGATCGGTCTATGATATGGCTCTTTTAGGGGCCAAGTTGTTAGGCGAAGAGGAAGTTTCCGAGATGCTTCGTAGGGAGCGCACTCTTTTGGAAGATCTTTCCGCAGGATAAAAACCGGGAAAAAATGGGGGAAAAACTTCCCCCTGTCCGATATCTTTATTGATACCGGTATGCCGACACCGCTTTTATCAATCATTACTCTACTTGTGGTCCTGGGATTATTCCCTATCTTTGCGCAAACTCAAAACCGCAAGGAAGCGAATTCCGGAGGAGAGGAAGGGGCGGAGATTCATCAGGACGGGAAATCCTTAGACCGGGAATATTACGAATATTATTTTAAGACTCTTCCCAATACCGACATTGTCGAAAAAGCGAAGTTGGAATACAATTTAATCCGGCATTTAAAGTTGGAATTACGTAAGCGTGACGCCGAGAAAATGACTCCCGAGGAACTGAAGAAAGTGACCTCCGCTTCCGTACGGTATGAAAGGGTTTTCGAAGATTCCATCTGGATGCGCGGCATTCGCAATCAAATGAAATACATAAAATTCAAAGATTATATGTACGTAATCATTTATGAAAAATATTATTGTTTTATTTCATACGAAATGAATCCGTCCAGGTACATACAGGAGCCGTTTCAGGTCCAATTGATATTCCAAAAGGAAAATCCGTTCAATACTATTCTGCCTGCGCCTTAAAGGCTCGATAATAAAGTCCCAATCCGATCAGAACCAGGGAATATAGGATTCCGCCTAGGAATAGTTCCTCTAAAAAACGAAAGCTCGGAATCGGAGCCTTGTTCCCGACGATCCGAGATATTACCTTGGATTTTCCCAGACTGAACCATGTTTGTCTTCTTACCGTGACGGTATCTCCGACTCGCATTCTTCGATTGGTCATCTCGTCGACTTCTTCCGTTACTTCGTGCTTTTTACCGATTTCATCCGGAACCAGATACGTATAGAGATGCACCGTTCTCCCCAATTTCTCCAGTCGGGTATTTTCCATCAGGACTCCGAACTCTCTCGGGCCGACCTTCGATAGAGACGTATAGACCGCTTCCAAATTCCGGTTTTCCCAGTAAACGACTCCGAAGAGAGGCAGAAAAAATGCGAAAGAGCCCCAACCTAAAACGAAGAGAATCTTGAAAAATGGAGTGGAGGAGGTCTTATTCATTCCGGAAAAAAGGGATCGAGTTCGGGTTCGGAGTAATCTTGGACACGATCGCGATTATTACAACAAAGTTTCCCCGAGCGTAGAAAGTAAAAAATGTTCGCGAAGGGGTCGAAATTATTTCAGACAGGCGGCGATCGCGTCTTCCTCTTTTTCGAAATGGGCAAAGGGTTTCCATAGCCCTAAAAGATTAAAGATCTGGATCACCTTTTCTCCCGCTTCCGTAAGAATCAATTTTTTGCCTTCCTGCGTTAATCGATTCTTTAATTCGAAAATCGCGCGGATTCCGGAACTGGAAATATATTTCAAATCGGACAGATTTAAGATCGTGTTATGGGCGTGCGTGACTTCCAACACCTTTTCCTTGAATTGGGGAAAGGTGGATTCGTCCAGACGACCGGAAACTAAGTACACCTTGATCGAACTTCCTGCGTCTTGCTCTAGGATGGTTAAACTATCCATTTTTTTTCACAACCACTTGCAATCGTTTGGGAGATACGGAAAAATCGGCCTTGGCACCGGGTGGAAAATCATAAATTCGCTCCGCCAAGGAGTCGATCGAAATCCCGCCCCACATCTCGGAGATGAGTCGAAATGACTCCTTTACAGTAAAATGATCCAGTTTGTATTTTACGTTTTCCTTCTTTCGAAGTTCCCTACAGTACACTTTGAAATACGGCTTCTGCTTGTCAAAACTTACGTCTCTATTTTCGCAAGACATAACCCAGCCCGTAGAACCCGCTCCAGTGTAAACCAACAAACCGGAGCATTTTTGCTCTTCAATCGACCCTTCGTGAGAAATTAGGAATCGGCTGGTTAAATCGGGGCTATTATTTCGAATCGAAATCTCGCTGATTCCTTGGAAGGTTTTGACGGTTCTCCCGTCCGGATATTCGATCCTAACGTTAATTAAAGGCCATCGTTCGATCTTTACATCCGTCCAGTTCCGTTGTAAGGACTCTTCGATATCGTTCACATGGAAAGAAAGCAAGGCACCGACGGAAGTCTCGGGGTCGGAATTGCAACCCAAGACTAGGTTCTCCACGGTATGGTGCGCCACATATGTGAAATGATTGTCCCCTCCTAATGCGATTACGAGTTCGAATGCGGAGATATCGATCGTATCCAAACCTTCCCGAAAAATCAGAGTCGCATTCGGGAATAGCCGCTTTATATCTTCCCGACTTTTGACCTGCCGAACGTGGGATTCGTAAACTCTATCGAAGGAATTATTTTGAAGCGAGGCGATTCGTTTGTATTCTTCGAGTGAACCGTACGTTTCCATATCCAATTCGTATTTAGTCCGTTTAATCACGACCAGAACGGATTGCAAACGTTGTAGCGTTTCGAGCGGCATCGTTTACCAATATCAAATCGGTTTCCGCCGCTCGGAAACGAAAAAAAGTCTTTCGGGCGGAAAACTCCGGCGCTTTTACACTAGGGCCGGCTCCGTGCTATCGCTGAGTTCGGGATCCTTCCGAGAGACGATTTGCTTTAAAACGGCTATGGTCGTCCTGAATTTTGTCCGGCTTCCGGTCAGTCTATACAATGCTACTAGATGTTTTAGGTTACGAACGTTTTCGGGCTCTCGGGAACGTAATTTTTCGGAGTACTCCAGGGATTTCCAATAATCCTTGGTTTTTCTCAGGCAATACGAAGCGTAAAAGATATATTCGTTATCGAACGGTACTTTGGAGAGGTAGGCTTCGCAGTGACTCGCGCCTTCCTCGTAGTCTTTTGCATTAATGCAAATTCGCGCAAGCTGCTTATGAAGCGCCGGATCGGATTCGTCCAGCGTTAAAGCTTTTTTGAACAGGGCCTTAGTTTTTTCGTAATTTCCTTTCTTGTATTCCCGGATTCCTTCCTGTAATAAATGATTGTATTCTTCGGGTACGATTTTCGGCTCGGAAGGTACGATTACTTCCTTAAAGCCCACCCTCATTAAACTTAAATCATCCGAAACCTCTCCTGCGGCGGAAATCAATCGCTCAAGGTCCTGTAAATTTCCGTTGGCCAGTTCCACGAATCGAAGAAACAGGAACTCATCCTCGTTCATAGAGGGTTCTTCTTTATTAGGATCCGAAATTAAAATATCGTCCCGACCGTCGGAACCGATAAAAACCACGTCCCCTTTTTCCAACTTATAGACTCTGACCAACGGCTCGGTGGAGTTCTCCGAAAATCCCAATTTTCGCAGCGCTAACTCCGGGTCTAGGAAGGCCGCTTTTCCGTCCCGATAGAGCACCATATTGGGATGTTCCGCATTCAAGGAATAAAGGGCACCCGTCTCCTCGTCCAAGAGACAGATCAATGCGGAGACCAACATGGTTCCGTCGAATGTCACGAATACGTTTTGCAATTCGGTATAACAATCTTTCAGCCATTTTTCCGGAGTTTTCCGTTGGTTCGTTCTGGAAAGCTGAGTTCTGGTAAGAATCGCTTTGAATACGGTGCCCATGACTAAAGCGCCTCCGGCACCCTGAATGGATTTGCCCATAGCGTCGGAATTCATCAGCACCAGATATTTTTTCCCGTAAAGAGTGATTTCGCTTATCGAAACCAAATCGCCGCCGATATCCGATTCTCTTTTTCTAAACGTAAAGGTTTTCTTTTGCTTTAAGATGGATTGGATTTTTGTGGACGGCCCGTTGTGATCTAGTGTCGCTAACGGCCGAAGGAGTAGGGAAGTGAGATAATAATCTCCGTCCTGCTTTTCCTTCAGAGCGCGCAGGTCGGTTAAGGTTTCCTGGAGTTCGTGAGTCTTTTCCTCCACTTTCTTTTCCAAAAAGAGCTGGTGGTCGAGCAGATCTTTTTTCATTCCCACGAAGACTTCCGCCATTTCACCCAGTTCGTCCGACCTTTCTAAATCCACGATTTTCGACTCGTCTTCCGCGGGATTTTTCATGGCAAAGTTCAGCGCCTTGACCGCATGAATAATATCGCGCGAGAAGAAATAAGAAGTGACCAGGATTCCTCCGAACACGAAGAGCGCGATCAATCCGCAATAGATCCAAAGGTTCCGAGTCGATTCGTACAGATCGGTTTCGTCGATCATTAATACGAATTCCAATTTCAAATTGCTGAGACCCTCGTACGGGATCCTAGTGAGGTAGAAGTGCTTGTCCGCGAACTTTAGACGGGTCCCATCCTTTAAGGATTCGAGCTTCTTTTGATCCAGATAGTTGGAGATGATCGAGTCAGAAGATGCTACGTGCTTTCCCTTTTCGAAGATCGCCATGTGGACGTCTTCGGAGCCGACGATCGATTTGAGAAATTTTTCGTTTACCACCTGTCCCACCAGCATTAAACCCCCGCGGAGTGGAGCGGTGATGCGAAGACCTAAGCCGCTATGGCCGATTTCCAAAGTGGAAGCTCCTCCTCCATTCAATGCCTCTTGTACGATTTTTTGTTTGGACTTATCGTCACCGAAATCGTTCGGTCGATGAAATCGGAAAAAGACGATTCCTTTCGAATCCAGGAGTTCGAAAATCGTGAGATTGTATTGAGCCATGATACCTTTGATATATTCGAAATTGGCTAAGAGCAAAGGCCGATTATGATTCAATCCGCTTTCCAGAATGGATCGGGTCTTTTGGTTTCTTTCTATTTCTTTTAATAAGAGACGAATCACCTCGTCCTTATGTTGTAACTCTTTGCGAAACTCGAAAGCCCTATCCAGTGCTCTCTTGTTCTGTGGCTCGTTTTTGACTCGATCGATCATTTGAATAAACGTAAAGGCGAGTATGAGAACGAGAAGGAGCTGACTGGCTCCTAAGATGATGAAGATTTTTTGTCTAAAGCTCATAAAAGTTACCCGGAAACTTGAAACTGACTTTGCGGAAATTGAATGAGGACGCTTAGAATTTTCAGCCTAGTAATTCCTCGTTTCGTTAAGGAGATCTAAAATTTACGCTTTAATGATCCCAACGGTACTAAGGAATCGTGAAAATACCGTTACAAATGCGGGTCAAAATCGCATTTTGGCGTTTAGGCGAAGGTCGATACGGTTGACATAAGGTGTCGAGGTTTTCAACCTTTTCAAAAATTCGGAGCGGAATTTTTTCTTCCGCGAATATCGAGGGAAGAAAGATGGAATCGCAGGAATCTCAAGCGCAAGGATATCCGTTTCGTCCGTTGCAGGACTTCGTTCTGGGGGAAGTCCTAGGCAGAACTTTAGAGAGGTTAGGAACTCCTATCTTGGAAACGGAGGCGGCGATACTTTCCCATTTAAGTCCGGGTATCCGAGAATTCCAATTTACTCCGAACTCCAAGAAGCAGGTGCTCTTGCAGAGCATGCCTAGTCAATTTCGTTCTTTTTTGGAACTTGGTAAAGAATTGGAACTCTTGGAGGTTTTGCATAAAACCATCGCCGTCGAAGGTCGATTGGATCTAGCCCTGGAGCTTATCGAATGGATTTTTACCGGATTCGAAAAGGAAGATCTGGTGCGCAGACTCTTCACACTGGTTCTAAACGGAAAAATAGAATTGAAACCGGAATTCTACTCGGTGCTCAAAGAAGAATATGAAAAGGAAATGTCGGGAGATTTAGGAAAGCTTCGAAAAGAAAATCACGACTAAAACGTTAGTCAAGAAATTCCCCCGCGTAAATTTGCGCGAGGGGATTTAGTAAAAATCGTTATGCGACGTCGGCAAGGGGAGAGCGAGGAGTTCCGGGAATTTCTTGTCTTCCTTTTTCGGTCCAAACGGCTCTTTGAATTTTGATGACTCTTAGGAAGTGTAGAACTTTCATAACCTGATAGGTAAGGTCGAGTTCAAACCAACGAAACGCGAAGTTCGGAGAATTGGGATGAGCATGGTGATTGTTTTGGTACAATTCTCCTAGGATCAGAATATCGATCGGCAGGGTATTTTTGGAATTATCCGGATTCTTTGCGTGGTTCCGGTATCCGTACATATGACCGCACCAGTTAACGATCGCACCATGAACGGGGCTCATCAAGTAATGAACGGGAAGAAACGCATAAAGCCAAAGGGCATCTCCGGGAACAAACGCCATATAAAATAGAGTGTAAGAAGTTCCGAAAAATAAACGAACGAACCAAGAATCCGCAAATCGATCGAAGAAAGGCATCTCGGGATAGTTTCCTCTGAAGTCCTTTTCGACTTCCGTTTTATGATTTAGAATATTTTCGTACGTGACTGCTGTAGTCCACATCATGTCCAAGAAGCCGGTAGAAGCGATAGGCGAATGTGGATCTTTTACGGTATCGCTATATGCATGATGTTGGCGATGAAGTATGGCATACGCGCGAGGATTTAAATAAGAAGAACCTTGAACGAAGAAGGTAAAGAAATAAAAGAACTTTTCCCAGAAACGGTTTAGCTTGAACATTTGATGGGCTGAATAGCGGTGCAGGAAAAAAGACTGCACAAAGGCCGCTAAAAACCAATGTCCTGCGAAAAAGCTTAGAATGATTGCCATGAAGGGCTCCTCTCGGTTGTACCTTTTTCTTTATACGAGCCTGCGATTCGAGGTTTGTTGCGAAAAAGGAGGAAACTCCTTGAAAAAATTCCAGTTTCAATAACCGGCATTTCTACCGGAATTCTCGCATTTATCCGACGGAACCGCTCATAATAACATCGAAATATTACAATACGATGAACGGGGATTTCTATGTCCCCTCAGCCTCGAAATGATCTAGAAAGTTTCCTATTTTTATAGGACTATAATGGTGCCCGGAATTCGAGGAACTCCCTTCCTGATTTTCGGAATTTTCTATAAAATGAATTCGGATATATCGCCGGGAGGCTTTTTAATTTCGATCGTTTGCTAAGCGGAATTGGAGACGATGTTCAGGGAAGTTGGGATGTATGCGAACTTTCCAATTTGTCCTTCTCTCCGGAAAATTCATTGGATGGTATAAATGCTACCGCTAAGCCGAATAGAATGATATAGATGAAAATCTGTACCAATTTCATGTAAGATGTGACGTATCTTTTTTCGGGTTCTAACGCTTTCGGAAAAAAAATCGGATTTTTAATTGCGTAAGTTTGTGGATAAAATGTTGACTAACCCGGATCGATCGATACTATCCCTCCATGGATTCGCAAAATGAACAAATACCTCCCGGATTCTCTGCCGAATCTTGGAATGCCCTAACGTCGGAGCAAAAGAAACAATACCTGAATGCGATCGCGCAAAGCGGCGGTCAAGGCAATAACCAAGCGCCCGCGGTTCCAACCCAAGGACAGATCTATGCCGAGGCCGGAAAGCAAATGCTGCTTGGGACTATTTTTAGTTTTTTCAGAAGTTTGCTCTATAGGTTCCTCCGATTTTAAGTTTCTTGATACGTATTTCATAACGTATGATTCCTAGGTTCGTTTCCGGCGCAGAGAACAGAACAGAACAGAACAGAACAGAACAGAACAGAACAGAACAGAACAGAACAGAACAGAACAGAACAGAACAGAACAGAACAGAACAGAACAGAACAGAACAGAACAGAACAGAACAGATAATTATTCCTATTACCCTGACAACAATTTTTTTAAAAACGAATTATGTTGGAGCGAGGTGTTACTGGATTTTCGGGGATCGTCAGCAATTTTGTGTAAATGACGATTTTTAAAAAGATTCCTATGTTAGAATGGATCTTTCCTCTGCCCCAGAGGGTTTCCAACTAGTAGTAGCTTCTGTCTAGCGTGAGCAAAGCGAACGCGTCTGTCCTCAGTCTTCTGTCCTCTGAAAACGAATTATGTTGGAGCGAGGTGTTACTGGATTTTCGGGGATCGTCAGCAATTTTGTGTAAATGACGATTTTTAAAAAGATTCCTATGTTAGAATGGATCTTTCCTCTGCCTCAGAGGGTTTCCAACTAGTAGTAGCTTCTGTCTAGCGTGAGCAAAGCGAACGCGTCTGTCCTCAGTCTTCTGTCCTCTGAAAACGAATTATGTTGGAGCGAGGTGTTACTGGATTTTCGGGGATCGTCAGCAATTTTGTGTAAATGACGATTTTAAAAGATTCCTATGTTAGAATGGATCTTTCCTCTGCCCCAGAGGGTTTCCAACTAGTAGTAGCTTCTGTCTAGCGTGAGCAAAGCGAACGCGTCTGTCCTCAGTCTTCTGTCCTCTGAAAACGAATTATGTTGGAGCGAGGTGTTACTGGATTTTGGGGGAGGGTC
>NZ_AHMM02000025.1:900000-1042091 GCF_000243675.2 Leptospira inadai serovar Lyme str. 10
GAAATTCCAAAAAAGAGATACTTGCTCTGGCGGGCAGATTTTCCCCGTACCGAACGATTTTTTCCTGGTATTTATGGCGCGATGCCGACGGAGGAGAAGGCTGGTGAACTCTCCCAAACCTCTCCTTTTTAAATCTGAATACCGAAGGCCTTGCAATCGGACTTGATCATTATTTCGACCAATTCCTTAAATTTTACTTTCGGTTCCCAGCCTAGTTTCTTTCTGGCTTTTTCAGGACTACCGATCAGCAATTCGACCTCGGCAGGGCGATAGAAGTTCGGATCGACTTGAACCAGAAGCTTTCCGTCTTTCGTATCATATCCTTTTTCCTGATCTCCGGATCCTTTCCATTCGACTTGTATATTCAGGTGCTTGAACGACTCTTCCACGAACTCGCGAACGGTATGCATTTCGTTGGTCGCGACGACGTAATCGTCCGGCTCCGGTTGTTGCAACATCATCCACATCATTTCCACGTAATCTTTCGCAAATCCCCAGTCGCGTTTTGCGTCCAAGTTTCCGAGTCGGATCGGTCCGCTTTTTCCGGAAAGTAATCCCGCGACTCCTAGGGTGATTTTACGAGTGACGAAACCTTCTCCTCTGCGCGGTGATTCGTGATTAAATAAAATTCCATTCGAAGCGTGTAATCCGAACGCTTCTCTGTAGTTTACGACCGCCCAATACGCGTATAGTTTTGCTACTGCATACGGTGATCGAGGATAGAATGGAGTTTTTTCGTCCTGAGGGATGGCCTGGACTTTTCCGTAAAGCTCCGAGGTGGAGGCTTGGTAAAAGCGGGATTTAACTCCCGTTTGCTTGATAGCATCCAAGATTCTTAAAGTTCCGACCGCATCCACTTCCGCAGTGTATTCGGGAACTTCGAACGAAACACCCACGTGAGATTGGGCGGCTAAATTATAAATTTCCTCGGGTTGAACCTTCTCTAAAACCCGATTTAAATTACTGGAATCCGTCAAATCTCCGTAATGCAAAAACAACCGTGGATTTCCGCGTAGATGCTCGATGCGGTCCCGGTTCAATGAGCTGGATCGGCGCACGATCCCATGGACTTCATAGTCTTTGCTCAAGAGAAGTTCTGTTAAGTAGGATCCGTCTTGGCCGGTAATGCCGGTAATTAGCGCCTTTTTCATTCTGGAACCAAAAAAACCGATTTTGTTTTCCAGGCAAGAACGTTTAGACCGTTCCTTTCACCCATTTTTTCCTTCTAAATTCGAGTACGAAGGTCCCGGAGAGGGTCGCTATCCAAATAAATATCGCGGTCCAAATTCCTAAGGTCCCCCCTTTGAAATAAATTCCGAATAGGTAAGCACAAGGCAGCATAATTAAGTACGTAACCAGCATGTAAATTCGGAAGACATGGACCTGCAATCCGGCGCCTCGAAGTGCCGCACCGATAACCATATGGTAAGCGTCCCCGATTTGAATCACTCCGAGAAGGACCAAGGCAGGATAGCATTCTGCGATTAATTCCCTATCTTGAGTGTAGACATTTAGGATGTTTTTCCCGAAAATGATGAATGCCAGACCGACCAATCCCATTATGTGTGCCGAAAAGAAAGCGGATCGGAAAGCGGCGTGGTAGGCCAATTTATATTTTCCGGCTCCCATCGCCTGACCCAATAAAGTTGTGGCTGCAACTCCGAAAGCATAGCCGGGGAGAAAGGCCATGCTTAAAGTCGAAAACAATATATTGGACGCTGCTACCGACACGATGGAAATCATGCCCTGGAATTTAACGAAGATCATGAATGCGACATTAACGAATCCTTCCTCTAATCCGGGTGGGATTCCGACTCGAATGATTTCAAGTAGATGAGTCAAAGTCGGAATCGGTCGAATACCTAGAAAATATCGATTCGCTTTATACTTAAACAGAAAGAACGGAAATACGAGCAATCCGACAAGTCCTGCCAGAGAGGAAGCTAGGCCGGCTCCGGCGATTCCCATTGCGGGAGCTCCGCAATTTCCGTATATGAAAATCCAGTTCAAAAGAATATTAGAAAGTGTTGTTACAGCCATCGACACGAATCCGGCTTTCGTAAATCCTAAGCCGTCCATGAATCCTCTAAAACAAAAACCGATGAAGTAAAAACCGCTCCCTAAGAATCTATACGTTAAGTAGCTCTCTCCTAAAAGGCTGATGGCCTTATCGGCGCCGATCAAATTCATGAGAGGCGACGAGATGAACGGTCCTAACGCGGTGATGATCGCGCCTAAAAATAGGGAAAAGTAAAGTGTCGTAATTCCGATCTTTCCGATTTCGTTTGACCGACCTTCTCCGAATCTTCTCGCTACGATAATCTGAATTCCCATGGAAAACCCGATAAGAAATGCAACAAGAGTGTAATAACTGATTCCTCCCATCCCGATCGCGGCCAAGGCTTCTTTGCCTAAGTAACCGACCATGATCGAATCCGTGGACCAAACTACGGTTTGACTGATCATCGCCAAAACGACAGGAACGGCTAAAAACAGAATGGAAGTATTGAGTCGACTGAATCTATAAGTTCTACGTATTTTTTTTAACAAGGTGTCCAATGAATTTCCAGCTTCATTATAGGAGGTCCCGCAACCAGCATTTTTTCTTCGAAAAACGGTTTCTTCTCCATGTCGAGCTGCAACAAGTGGTATTACGCTTATGCAGACCTTGGGAACCGGGATAAAGGCTGAATTTGCAGACCTTCATAATCATCTCTACGGAAGTATTCGTCCGGAACTATTGTGGGAGATGGGTAAGAATAATCCGAATCCGCGTTGGGAAATATTTCTTCGTCCGTTCGAGGAGTTGTACGGAAAGAAAATTCGACCCTCGACTTTCTTCGAGGACTATCGGGACCCTGATTCGTTTCGAACGCTTTATCTTTTTAACCACAAAGGTCCTTTCCCCGAATTCCAAGCCAAGTTCAACCTTATCATCGCTCTCTCGAAATTCGATCCGATCGAAATTCGGTTCATAGCCAAGCAGATCACGCTAGCGCAGTTCCAAGAAGGCGTCACATTCGGAGAGTATCGGATTATGTACGCTCCGAATGAAACCGATGAAAACGTATTCGCTAAGACAGCGGCCGCCTGCGAAGGATTTGCGGAAGCCGAATCGGAATTGGGTGGAGTGGCGCGATCTAGATTGGTTATTTCCCTCCATCGGGACGGAGATTTTTTTAGGGAATATGAAATTGTAAAGGGTCTTATGGAAAAGGATTCCCTGATTCGAAAATACGTAGTCGGTTTAGATTTTTGTTATATAGAAGAAGGATTCCCGCCGAAAGGTAAAAAGGATTTTTTCCTGCAAGTCGATAAGGATAATAGGTCCGAACCTTCTACGGCATTATCCATTCTTTATCATGTAGGAGAATCTTTTCAGGATAAGAGTTTACTCTCGGCAGCCAGGTGGGTACTTCAATCCGCCGAATGGGGAGCTCATCGTTTAGGTCACGCAATCGCATTAGGCGTGAATCCGGACGCTTATCGTGGGGAAATTTTCGTCGAAACGGCAGCCGAGAGAAGAGACAGCCTGGAATTTTTATACGAAAGGTGGGAGGAAATTGCCAAGTTTGGAGAACTTCCCGCAAAGAATAGAATAGGGGCCGAATTGGATTCCATCCGACATACGGAATCGGTGGAAATTTCGGTTACCGAAACCTCCTTGTCGGAAACAAGGGCCTTTCAAAACTATTGTATGGACAAGATTTCCGCGACCGATGCCGTGATCGAATCCTGTCCAAGTTCTAATGAGTATATCGGAATGGTTCGAGATATAAGACATCATCCGCTTTTGCGTTTTGTAGATGCAAGACTCAGAGTCACGATATCGACCGACGATCCCGGTATTTTCGGTACGGAAATTCGGAAAGAGTATAGCAAGGCGGAGCAAATGGGTCTCAGTAAGGAATTGCTCGAAGAGATTCGTAAGGATTCTTTTTCGTATACGTCCGAAATTTTATCGGGAAGACGGGAACTTTCTAAGTAAAAGGTTTAGAGATCGTATGAAAGTTTACGGAATTTCTTTTCATTTAACAGCTAGGATTTCGTTCCGACTTTTATCCTCTTGCCTTATTGTATTTTTTTCCAGCTATTCCATTTTCGGTCAAGTTCAGAGCGATTTTTCCGATCCGTACGATTATAATTTAAGAAATTATCAGGACGAAAAATCTCCGGATGGATTTCAAGAATACGCTATTCCTCCGAAATTCGATAAACCGATCCTCGTTAACCCGAAGAACGCGCAAGTTCCTTTTCTGAACGCGCTCCCGACTTCGACGGGAGCTCAGGGAACACGCAGAACTACAAACCCGACTCAGGCTAGGCAGGATGACGGATTATTTAATCCGATAACCGGCGAAGTGAATGTCGAAGCCCTGGAACGACAGCAAGCGCAAGAGCGGGATAGAAAAAAAAAGTTAACGGATTTCGGGAAAGAAAGAGAACCATACACCGAAACAAGACTTCGAAGATTCTCCATTATCTTTTTTATGACCCTGCCGCTTGCAGGCGGTTTGTCTTACGGTGTATTAAGTTTTTTTAAACCTGGATATGAAAAGACGTTACCGGGAGGATGGATCGTTTTCGGCGTCGGGGCAAGTTTGGCTTTTGCGAATGCATGGTCGGATTTAAACGAATACGATCGTATGAAGCTGGAAAATCAGCCCGAAAGCCCCGTTCCAAACCCGACCGTCCCCGATAGACTTTCCGAAACGATTCATCCGACGATGTTTCCAGGATTGGGTCCGTTTACTCGTAATTCTGAAAATAGGTTCGAGATGGATTTACTTAGAGCAAGTTTCTAGGTGAAATAACTTGAATCTTTTTCCGCCGGTCATGCATTCTAAGGAAAAATGGTTTTCGTTTTGGGGGGAATTGTCCTTTCTTTACGAAAAATCGATCAGACCGATTCTTCGAATTTTATTCGCCTTAACGGGGTTTCTATCTTTAGTTCTCCTAATATTGCTTTATGGATTTTATTATCCGAACGATTGGGTGCACCCACTACGGTTATTGACGACTTTTGCGGTTTGGTATTTAGTTCTATACGAAATTTTAGATTTTGTTTTTACTCTTCATCCCTACAAAATTTACCTTTCCTCGCATAAGCTCGAAGCGACCGCAATACTTCTTGTCGTTCTTCAGTTCTATTTCGAAAAGGAGATCGAATCGCTGTTTGTCGTTTCAAGAGCTAGAGCAGAGGAAGCGGTTCTGCTATTTTTGTCGATCAGTCAACTTACCTTACTCTTTAGCGGTCTTGCCCATTTCCTTAGAAGAGCAAAAGTATCTCTCGGAAGAGTTTCTCCTTCCCTAATTATGGCGGCGAGTTTCGCTTTTCTTATCGCGTTAGGTACAGCATCGTTATCCTTGCCTCGAGCTCAGGCGATCGAAACTCCTTTGATCGATTTATTTTTTACCGCAGTCAGCGCCGTTTGTGTAACGGGTTTAAGCACGATCGATGTCGGTTCCCAACTGACCGGAACGGGCCAAGTAATTCTGATTTCTCTCATTCAATTAGGTGGACTCGGTCTGATGACTTTAACGGTATTTTTTTCGCTCGTTCTGGAAGGCCAAGTCTCGGTAACGGAGAAGTTACTAGTCAAAGACTTGTTCAGTCAAGAGACGATCGGAAGAGCCGGCTCAATTTTGAGACAAGTCGCGTACCTCACGTTTTCGATCGAAGCCATCGGAGCGCTTTACATCTATTGCGTTTTTCCGAAAGGAAGTGCGGTTCAGAATGAGAGTTTATTTTTCTATAGCATATTCCACGCTATTAGTTCCTTTTGCAATGCGGGCTTTTCGCTTTTTCCGAAGGGATTGGCGCAGGAGTTCGTAAAGGAATCGTACGGAATGCTTTCGGGGATTATGGTCTTGATCGTTCTCGGAGGGCTCGGATTTCCGACAGTAAGCCAATTAATCAAGAAAATATGGTTTTTAAGAAGACTCAATTCGATTCGTTTAACGGTAGGCACGAAGTTGATTTTGATAACCACAGGATTTCTTTTATCACTAGGTTGGATTTCCTACTGGTTTTTAGAAAGAGATCTGAGTTTGAAAGGATTGCCTTGGTATGATCAGGCGTTTCATTCTTTATTTTATTCCGTATCGACTAGGACTGCGGGTTTCAATACGTTAGATATGGCCAAGATGGGTTCCCCGATAATTTTTATCAGTTTGTTTTTGATGTGGGTCGGAGCTTCGCCAAACTCGACGGGCGGGGGAATTAAGACTTCGACTTTTGCCGTTTCGGTTTTGCAGTTCCACCAATATTTGGTAGGAAAGGATAGAGTGGACATATTCGGAAGGACGTTGGCGGAAAGTTCGCTGGCAAGAGCGTCAGTTGCGATCATTCTTTCCTTATTTGTGATATTTTTAGGAATCTTCGGTATTATCTGTTTCGAAAAACCGATGCCTTTTTTAGATATTTGTTATGAAGTCGTATCCGCCTACGGAACGACCGGATTGTCTCGGGGGGTAACGGCGGAAATAGGAACAGTAGGAAAGTTAATACTGTGCGCGGTTATGTTCGTAGGAAGGGTCGGGGTTTTGACGTTTCTTTTGGCGTTTGTTCCGAAGAGAAGGGCTAGAAGATATTGGTATCCCGAAGAATATGTCGTTGTAGGCTGAAGGAATAGGGCTAGATGAAAAGGAAAAAGATCGCGGTCATAGGATTGGGAGACTTCGGCTCCGAATTAGTCAAACGATTGTACGAAGAGGGACAGGAAGTTACGGCCGTCGATCAAGATCAATCCAAAGTGGATAAAATCAAAGAGTATTGTACGTATGCGGTAGCGATCGATTCTACCGATGAGACCGAGTTACTTGAGCACGGCATAGACGAGATGGATGCCGTCGTTTTGGCCATCGGAGATAATTTTGAAAATCTCATAGTGACTGCCGACGTTCTTAAAAAAATAGAAGTCGAAACTATTTACGCTCGATATCAATCCGATTTAAACAAGAGAGTTTTACAAATGCTGGGTATTACGAACCTCTTCAATCCCGAGTCGGAGGCTGCTCATTCGATGGCTCAGCAACTGATTTATCGGGGAGTAAAGGGAGTGACTTCGCTCGGGGACGAATATCGTATATTAGAGACGGTTTTACCGAAGCATATGTTGGGAAAAACCGTATCCGAGTGCAGAATAAGAGAAGACTGGAATCTTAACTTGGTTACGGTCAAACGTCCGAAAAAAAATCGTAAGAATCAAGGCTCCGAGGAAATTCTCGGAATTCTCCAGCCGCATATGATTCTTAAGGAAAACGATATTCTGGTCCTGTTCGGTTTAAACGAAGATCTGGAAAAGCTACTTCATAAGCGATAGGTAATAATAATTTCCGTTAAAGGTAGCTTCAGATTTTCCGTTCGATTCATCGAAATGAAAGATCGGTGATCTAAAGACTTTTTCCGACGATTTGTTATAAAAAAATTTTGAGCCTATTTTGTTTATAGGAAGGTCTCATTCGTCTAACAAGGAAGGCTAGAACATGAGGATTCGATTTCTCCTTCTGTTTATTTACTCGATTTCCTGTTCACCGTTAGTCGTGAAATCCGGGGTTGAGGTTAGTCAGTCGCGTCAGATTACCTTATACGCAAAAACTTTCGCATTTCTTCCTTTCGTCGGAGAGGCGAGTCGCATCCAGATCGCGGAACACGAAGACCTCATTAGATCGAAATTCATCGAGAAAGGCTTCCGAGAAGTCGAGATGAATCGAGCGGATCTTTTAATCGCTTACGATATCTTAACCTATCCTAGAGGGACCGTAATTCCGAATTCGATCCCGTTGGGGGCCAGCGGAGGTTGGCTAACCCGTAGAGGACTGCGTTATCATTCGGACGGAGACACGGTTAGGGGTTCATTCGGTATTCCTTTTTTGGGCGGTTTAGCGGGCGGTTACGGAAGTAACGGAATGTATTCCGGCTACGGAGGTTATTATTTCGGGGGCGGGTACGGCGCGTACCAACGGTCCTACACTCGAAGTTATTACGATACGAGCTATTACGACATTATCTTCAAAATGCTTATTTATGACGGACGAGTCTATAGAGGAAAGCCGTTTAGCGTATTATTGGAGGCTAATATAGAAGGCGAAGGGCGCTCGGGATACTTATTCGACGTAGTGCCCTATCTGATCGCAAGCTTCTTTAAATCGTTTCCTAACTTTAACGGGCAAAAAATGGAGACGATCTCCGAATACGAAGTGGGCTTCGACGATTAACCCATAGGATAAGGAATTTTTCTCGATACTTCATCAATTTTCTTTAATATATCTTCCGATAAAAGTAAATCGACGGCTTTTAAGTTTTCCTCCAATTGTTCGACCGTATTGGCTCCTATGATCGTGGAGGCGACGTAATCGTGTTGTTTGGACCAGGCCACCGAAAGTACCGCTACGCTGACCCCGGCTTCTTCGGCGATTTTACTCAACTCGGAAACGGAGGAGAGAGTTCCTTCGTTTAAGAATCGATTGGCCATTCGACGCTGCCTTTCGGTGGGAAGCTTCGCATAACGACTAAATCTTGCATTCTCGGGCGGAGAGGGTAGGTTATATTTTCCGGTTAATACTCCGCCCGCCAAAGGAGAATAAGGCAATAGGCTGATCGTTTCTCTACGGCAAATGTCGGATAATGCGTCTTCAAATCTTCGATTTAAAATGCTGAAATTATTTTGAATCGATTCGTATCTTGCAAAAGAATTCTTTTCGGAAACCGAGAGGCTCTTCATCGTTCCCCAAGCGGTTTCGTTGCTACTGCCGATATAACGAACTTTACCTTCGTCTATTAATTCGGTCAAAGCCGCTAAGGTTTCTTCGTATCCGAAATCGTGATCGGGCCAATGAGTTTGGTATAAATCGATATAATCGGTCCCTAATCTCCTGAGGCTGCCTTCGATTGCGATTTTAATATTTCGTTTATCCAAAGCCGTTTTGCCCGAACGAACCGGAGGTGAGAACCAGCTGTGCCCGGGGCCGCAGACCTTAGTCGCTATAAGAATCGATTCCCTTTTTTTCGTTTTTAGCCATTTCCCAAAAATTCGTTCCGTTTCATGTACGTATCGTTCCTCAGGCGGAACCGGATAGACTTCCGCAGTGTCATAAAAATCGATGTCCGCGTCAAAGGCTCTGTCTAAAATGCGATGCGCTTCCCGTTCTTCGCAACTTGATCCGAATGTCATGGTTCCCATGCAAATTTCGGAAACTACCATGCCGCTTTTACCGAGTCTTCTTTTTTTCAACGGGATCTCCTTCGATCGATTCCGTCGGAAACTACCGGGAATCTACGCAAGGATGAAGATACCTAGGAGCGGTATCCTTCGCAAGAATTTTTGGAATCATATAAAGTGTGAATTGTTACGGAAACGTTCCGATAGTTCGAAGGGGTCGAATTGGAAAATGAATTGTAACTAGCGAATAAACGAACTATAGTCAAGTTCGGTTAAAACGGAAAATTCGGCGAAGTTCCCGAAGGCCCGAGTCAGTGGACAGTTAATTTTATCGGAGAGTTATGAGAATGAAGAAAAGAATTTGGTGGGGCATGTTTTTGATTTTTTCGTTGCTGGGCTGTTACGCGACCGTTCCGCCGGGACATGTCGGACTAAGGTTCGATCCTTGGAACCGAACCTTAGAAAAAAAGTCCCTTCCACCGGGAAATTATCCGATCGGATTTTTCGAACAAGTAATACAGTATCCTGTCCAACTTCAATCTCACACCGAAAAAGTGGAAGTTATTACTAGGGACGATTTGAGAATCGAGGTTATCGCTACGATCATTATTAAGCCGATCGTGGAGGAGGTCTTCGATTTACAAACCAAAATCGGTCGCGATTTTTATAATATGGTCGTGCAACCCGAATTTCGTACATGCATTCGGAACGTGATGACGAGTTATCCGATGATACAAATTTCCAAAAAGACGCCCGACATCGAAAAGGAGATCAAAACCGAAGTCACTAGGCGTATTCAGGGTAAGCATGTAGAAGTCGACGATGTGGTATTGAGCGATATAAATTATAGTCAGAAAATTTTCCAGGCTATCGAAGAGAAGTTAACGAAAGAACAGCAGTTGGAAGCGATGAAGTTTCAGATCCGAATCACTCAAAAGGATAATGAAATGGAACGCATGAAAGCGAAACGAGAAGCGGAAATTCGCATTATCGAAGCCGAAGCGGAAGCTAAGTCCAGCGTGATCAAAGCTAGAGCAACTGCCGAAGCTCAAGAGATGATCAATAGCAAGTTGACGACGAAATATATCCAATATAAGGCGTTGGAAAATCCGAATAATAAAATCATTTATTATCCGCTTGGAAAGGATTCATTACCGGTAATCATAAATCCTCAGTTGGGCGGAAAATCGGAACCCGCGCGATCGGAATAATTTCGATGAGCCAGAGAGGGTTTTCGTTATGAAAAGATGGTATTCGATGGCTGTGATCGCCGCAGTTCTTTTAGCGGTAGAAGGATCGACTCCTCTCCGCCCGGAAATCGAATCCGATATCGTTGAGGAAACTTTTATTCCTAGAATCGCCCGTTCTTCCGGAGTATTAAGTATTTCGGTTTCCTCGGACGGTAATACGTTCGTTTCAGGATGCGAGGATAAAACCGCAAGAATCTGGAGTCTTAACAATCGGAAGTTCTTAACCCTATCCGAAAATACTAGTCCGGTGACATCCGTTTCCTTTTCGCCTCTTGGAGATAAAATTCTTACGAAAGGCGACGGAGATACGGCTACCCTATGGGATAGCGACGGCAGAAAGCTATTATCGACTCATAGCAGCGAGGGATGGATTCAAGCGGTTTTGTTTGCGCCCGACGGAAAAAGTTTTTTTACGGCGTCCGACGACGGAAAAATTTATCAATGGGATCTTGCAGGTAAATTAGTTTATCGTTATGTTTTTCACACCGACGCAATTACTTCGATCGACGCTTCGAAAGACGGAAAGTTTCTCGTAGCCGGTTCCGACGACGGAAAAATTTCGATCTGGCAGGTTAAAGGAAAGTTGTTAAAAGAAATGGAGGGACACGGAGCGTCAGTTTCGACGGTAGCGATTTCGCCCGATAATTCGGTCTTCGCATCCGGCGGTCTCGATAACAAAGCCATTCTTTGGAATTTTAAGGGGGAAAAGATTCGGGAATTTTTGGGACATTCTTCTTCGCTTTCAGGAATTACTTTTTCTCCCGGTGGAAAATTAATCGCAACCGCGAGTCAGGATAGGACTGCAAGAATCTGGAATTTATCCGGCGAAATCATAGCGGAATTGGAGGGTCATACCGAGGATTTGACCGATATAAAATTTTTGCATAAGGGAGAAATCTTAATCACCTCAAGCACGGACGGTTCTCACATATTTTGGAATTTAAAAGGAAAGCGTCTAGGTAACGTTATATTGACCGAACGTGGAAAGGTCGTATTTACCGAAGACGGGCGATTCGAGTACGACGATTCCCATTCCGCGGACTCCATCGAATTCGAGGATAAAATATCCGGCCAAGTAGTGAATATAGATCAGTTTTTCGACAGGTTATACACGCCCAATCTTTATTCTGAATTATTAAGCGAAGTCAACGGGGCCAAACCTCAAAAAAATATCGCCGAATTATATAAGGAATCGCCGGCACCGTCCATCTTGTTGACGATCGCGGCTACGCCTAGGCCTAAAGATCAAAAAATCGATTTGGAAATCAAATCCTGCGATACCGGGGGCGGCGTAAAGGAACTTCTTTTATATCATAACGGTTCGCTAATCGATTTGGAAAAAATTCGGGGAATTAAGATTCAAAACGAAGGAAAATGCATTCTCCAAAAAATTTCCGCCTCTCTCATTTCCGGTGCAAATACATTTCAAGCGGTTGCTAAGAGTCAACTCGGTATGGCCGCCTACTCTAAAAATTTAAATATCGATTCGAATCAAGTTTCGGGTCCCGTTCCGAAACCGGCCTTACACATAGTCGTTATAGGAATCGACCAATATAAGAATACCGATTTGAATCTAAAATATGCGGTCGCGGATGCAAAAGCGATTCGCGACTCGATTCGGGAAAAGGCCGGTGATCTTTTTTCCGCTACTCACGTGTATGAAGCATTCGATAAAGATGCGACTAAGAGCGGAATCGAGCGGGTATTTTCTTCCGTTGCCGAGAAGGCCCGGCCCGAGGACGTGGCGGTGATCTATATCGCAGGTCATGGACTTTCCGAGGAACGCACGTATTATTTTTTGCCCCAAGAAAATCCTGGGAATAACATCCAAGCGATTCAGTCGGGTCTTTCTCAACAGGAGTTAATCAAATTCATTTCCAGAATAGATGCCACTAAGAAATTCGTAATGATCGACACTTGCCAATCCGGCGGAGATTGGCTTGTCACGATGCGAGGCGGATCGGAAGATCAGGCGGCCTTAGGAATATTGGCCAAAACCGCGGGTGTCTGGGTAGTGGCGGCCTCGTTGAAGAAGCAATATGCATGGGAATCCATCATAACCGGTCACGGGTTGTTAACTACTAGCATATTGGAAGCTTTGGAGGGGAAAGCCGGTAAAACAAAGACCGTATCGGTAGGCGAATTAATACCTTACATTAACCGACGAGTCCCCGAGATCGCCAAAGAGTATTTTAAAAAAGAGCAATATCCTTATACCGCTCAACATGGACAAGACTTTCCCATAGCTAGGGTAAAGTAAAACGGCGATTTTATTCTCCTTCGGCCCAAGATTCTTTTCTAGGGTCCGCGCCTCCGAAGAGTTTGCTGGTCTTCGGATCGCGCAAGGAGACGCAAGGGGCTCCAAAATCGTATTCCCATTTTTCACGTCCATGTACTTCGTAAGCGATCGCTTTAAGAGTCTCAGCATTCTTATCGTAGATTTCTTTTTCCAACTCGATTCGGCCGGGATAGTAGGTGTGAGGAGAAAAGGAATCCGGCCAGTTTAAAGAACGAAAGCGAGGTGCGTTAACCGCTTCTTGAGGATTCATTCCGAAAACGACTATATTCAAAAAAGTTTGAATAATACCTTGCGTTTGCATATCGCCGCCGGGCGTACCTAGGCTCATGAAAAATTTACCGTCTTTAAATCTATGTCTCTTATGAGAAAGTAAGTAGTTTAAAATATTATAATCTAATCCTTTCGTATTAAGAAAAAGATTCGAATATTTAAAAAAAGAGATAAACGAATGAAATTTTGAGAGCAACTAAGGCAAAATTGGTGTTAAATGAAGGAAGGGAATCGGGGAACCTTCACTTATGAAAGTAGACACACTCGAGTCTTCTGCGAAGGAAAACGTCGAAAGAGTAAATCATCCGAGTTTACGAATGGAGCTAAAAATTCATTCGGGACCTCGCTCTTACTTTGACACGGAAACGGAAAGCCTACTGACGTTATCTATAATCAATTCCCGTCCGGAAGGATTGTCGGACGGGAAGCTTCCCACGTTGAACGCGGAGACCGATTGGGATCGTAAAACCTACTCGAGAGTGGAATCGCTTTTAAAGGAAGGTCTGGTCGTTCTGGTTCCGCGAATAAAATACCGTAAGGAAAAACGGGAAGGGGAAATAGTATTACATCTCGTTTCGGCCAAAGGAGACAACACTCGCGATCGAGAAGCCTTTAAGAATTTAGTCCTGGAAATACATCGCCGATCGGCTTGGGCCGTTAGAAATTACACGATAGAGAATCAAACAAATCGAAACCGCAAATTGGACATTCTTTTAGAGGAAATTCTTTCCGGAAAATGGAACGGGCCACGGCGTTCTTCCGACGAAGTTTTAAAAGGTTACTTGGAAAGAATCCGCATGCCTGAGCTTCTCCGAGACGATTCTATAGCGGAGGCGGAAGAACAGATCGATGCCTTTATGCGGGAAGAGGGTTTTGTAATTCCGACAAAAAATTTCGGCTATGTTTACGTTCCGGAGGCGGAAGCGGATTCTCTTTTTAAAAAAGCGAAGAATCTTTATCGATATCAGTTACTACCGAAATTAACCGACGCGGTCCCTAATCTTGAAAATGAAATTCGAACGTATCGGGAATCCTTCTTGGACGTTTCTTACGACGACTTAATAGAAACTCCGACATTCGCGAGAGATAGGATGTTTGTAGGCGAATGGAAAAAATTTTCGCAAAGAATCGTTTCTTCTTTTGAAGCGGATATCTTGGCGATCTTATCGTCGATCGGTACGAAGGCGATCTCTTCGGACGAGTATAAGAAGGAGTTGGAAAATCGCAAGATCGAACGAGGTTTACGCCAAGCTCTTCCCGGGGCGGATCCGCCTATGGCAAGATTCCTAAGGTTGGAAGGAGCAGATTTTTCCGGAACAAAGCTCCCTAGAAGTTTGGAGGAAGATCCCCAATTTCTTAGTATCGTATACTTTGGCACAAAGGGGCCTTGTTTATGCGTTTGTCCTAATTCGGAAGAGACGGTCTTGGCGATTTTCGGCGAATTAGAGGACAAATATTCCTTCGATTCTGAAACCGCATTATCGTTTCTATTAATGATTTATGCTAGGCGAAATCGCATGGGGGCCTGGTTCAATAAAGAGGTGTTTCGCGAGGCTTTTTGCGGAGCCGCTTTAGCTTGCTTAGGAAAAAAAGTTCCATGGCTGTACCGAATGGCTTTTTTTGTAGGTTTTAGGAGATCTCTTCTATCCGAAGTATTTCACCTTCTTTCGGTGCTCGACTATGATCAACTTGACAGAAAATTGGAAGGAGAAAGCCAATCTCGTAGAAAGTACGAGATGCTCAGACAGGAATTTTTGAAAGTAATTTGATCTGCGGGCGTCGGTCGTTTTACTCCAATAATTCGGCTTTCCCGTAAAGCGGTGTGATCACACGAATTTGATCTTTCTTATAGTCCAATGCGTACAAAGTAAAGCTAGTATACGGCTTATATTCGCCGTCCTTACTACCGTTCACAATATTAGGATCTCCTAAAAAATATGCGTAACCGTTCTTAACGACCGGGAAGGAACCTAAATAAGACGATTCGAATCTGCGTTTAGCGACCAAGTCGACGACAACTATATAACTGGATTTTCCTTCCGAACGTTCCGTAAAAGCAACCGTCCTGCCGTCGGTTCCGACGCTAAGACTAAATTGTTCCTTCGAATTCCCTTCCGTTTTGGGGGGATAAAAGGGCCTGTCCAGCTTAACTAGCTCGCCTTGCGAGGCCCCCAAAATATACAGTTTATTTTCCTTTTCGGTGGCCGCGCGAACGACCACAAGGTCGTCTAGTAAGGAATATACATCTAGAATTTGTAATTTTTCTTTTCCTGTTTCGATCCATGCTAAAGTAGCTATTATGCCGGTTTCGGTCGAAAATTTATGAATCGGCACTCGCGTCGAGTCTTCGCCGTGTTCCGAATATTTAACCTCGTTTCCCACCAAATACACGTAATTTTGATCGGCCGATATAAACGGTTGGAGTCCCGGCGCGACGCTCACTTCCTTTTCTTTCTCATAATCGAAGACGACCGTCTCCCATCGTTCGCTGGTTTTTCGTGAGAACAAAAGCCAAGGTTTTCCTCTAAAAAAACCGGAATTTCCCGGAAACGCATCCTTAGAACCCGGAACGGTTTTACCTTTCCCTGATGTTAGGTTTAGTAGAAAGAGTTCCTTACGAGTCTTAAATAATATATAATTCTGCTTACGAAATATCGGGAGCCCTTTCTCCAAGGCTCCCGTATAGATTAATTTGGTTTTTCCGTTTGTTGGGGATACGGAAACTAAACGTAGGATTCCTTTATCTTCTTGAACGACGTAAATAGGAGAGAGCGGTTCGAAGCCGGACTGAACTAGATTCACTCCGACTATGCCGGAATTTTGAAGGAATAGTAAGGAAAATAACAGAGCTTGGAAGAAAAGATTAACTTTACCTTTTCGGAGAAACGCCCGTTTCACCTTCTTCATATAAGCCATTTTCGTCTCAAAGAATCGATTCGTCAGTAATTTAATCCGCTGCTAACGCTTGATTTCAAATGTTCTAAAATTCCCTTTGGGTTCTTCCCATTGGATCGTCGTTTCGACGACTTTCGCTTTAGAAGGACCTCGTTGGACTGCCTTGTACAGATCTTCTATAAAGACTTTGTCCCCTTCGACGACTACTTCGACTTCGCCGGACGGAAGATTCATCGTGTAACCTGTGAGTCTGCATTCCTGCGCCCGTTGTAAAACGAAGTAACGAAATCCGACTCCTTGAACGGCTCCTCGTATTCTGATTTTCGCTCTGGTTTGGTTCTTACTTGCCATTCGCCCTCCTAAAAAAGAATATTCTAAGAATCAGCGTCGAATTTGAAACAAGAAATACTTCGTTTCAGGCCTTGTTTACCATCCATGCCGAGAAGCCTTGCAGAAATTCCCAAATGATATCCTTCGATTCTTGATCCACTTCCCAGTTCTGAATCGCTTCGCGATAACAGGAAAGCCAAGCTCTCCGAGATTTCTCATCTATTGGGAAAGGAAGATGTCTCGCTCTCATTCTAGGCGGTCCGTACCTTTCCACATAATAAGGAGGTCCACCCACTACTTGAATTAAAAAATCGGCGGACTTTTGTATGCTTGGTTCTAAATTTTCCGGAAACATCCAAGCTATGGGGCTGGAAGGAATTTTTCCGTAAAAATCGACGACTAGACTTCGTAATTTTTCCTCGCCTAATTTTAGAAAAAGGGTGCGAAGTCTTGGATCCGGAACGGGAGGACCGGACTCCGGTGTATAAATGGAATGTTCGCTCAAAGTTCGGGTCCTCTTGATAAGTAAGACCTAATCTTAGGTTCAAATTCCGTAACGAGTCTTTCGTAAACATCGCGTTTAAATGGAACTACGGTCGTGAGACAATCGCGGATAGGAATAAAACGGACTCTTTCGAATTCGCGTTCATGAACGTCCAATCGGCAATCTTCCGCGATCCCGTTCCAATAAAATAGGAACCACTTTTGCGTTTGTCCTCTGAATTTCTTTAGATGCTTATTCAGGGTGAGGTTTTCCGGGAAGTCGTACTGTATCCATTCGGGGAATTCATAAATTATGATGCCGTTCTGAATACCGACTTCCTCGTAAAGTTCGCGGCGTGCGGCATCTTCCGAACCTTCTCCATCGTCGATGCCTCCTTGCGGGAATTGCCAGGATCCTCGGAAGTTAGTTCGTTCCCCTACCAGTACGTCTCCATTTGAATTAAAGACGACCATTCCGACGTTCTTTCTATACGGTTTTTCCATTCTATAGGAAGAAAACATCCCGGATGTTTAAGAGACAAGCGGTTTCCCTTTAAATTGTTTTCCGTATCGAACGAATAAACCTATCGGTATCCGGGGTCGACCGATTCCCGATGCCTCACTCAAGTAATTCGAATCGAAGACGCGATTCTATCTCTTATAGCAAAAGATAGATACACCGATAAACGAATAGAGGATAGACAAAGTGAGGCCGTCCTATTCATTGGGACAAAAGCTATTATCTTTTAGGAGGATAGTATTTCGAAGATGCAAGTGCAACGTAAGCGTAGCCGTCGTCGAATATTTGTTGAAGCAGACTTCGAGATTCGGGAATCTCATATTCCCGGAATTGGAATGGGCCTTTTTCCCAAGGAAGACGTTCAAAAAGGCGATACGGTCGGCTACTATACCGGTAGAGTTTTGGATGATAAATCGGCAAACTCGTCCAAATACTGTGAATCGAAATACTTACTCTGGATCTGCAAGGATCATTGGATCTACGGGGAAGGAAAAAAATCCAACTACACCCGTTATATTAACCATAGTACGAAACCGAATATTAAATTAGTTGTATCTACTCGATGGAAGACGGCTCGCTTCGAGGCCCTTCGAAAAATTCGGGCTGGAGAAGAGCTTTTCTTCGATTACGGAGACGAGTACTGGATCAACGTCGATATTTCTCCGGTGGAACGAAACTAGCCAAATTCGGATTTTTCGTCTTCACGAACGGTATCGAATTTAGTCCGGTTCGTTATGCGGCGACCGTCTCTCGGTCCGCCTTTTTTTCAGGCGAAGTTCCGGATTGACCGATATGCTTGAAAAAGAACGCAAATCCATTAATTAAATCGAATATAGCCGGAATCGTCTTTAGGGAAATTCCGACGTCTCCATGAGAAATTAGCGGAGTTAAAACGAGCTTTACTTTTTTACTTGATAGGGCCTTCGCCATAATCACCGCTTCCGCTGGTGGGACCACTTTATCCTCGAGTCCATGTACGATCGAAATCGGACAGGATATGGACTCTAACTTATCTTTTACCTGTAAATCCTTTAAGAAAGACGCTTTTTTTCCGGCATTATCCAGGATCTTGCGCCAAATCTCCTGTCTGTAAGTCGGGTTGTCTCTTAATTCCTCGAAAATTTTTCGATTCATGGATTTTATCGATTGGAGTATTCCGGGTAATTCCGATATTTCCCGCCCGTAGCTTCCGTCTAGAACGCAGGCTTTAATCGCTTTCTCGACTTCCTTATTGTTGCCGATTCCATATTTTATAAAATTATAAAGTAATATCATCCGACCATACTCGTCCCCGTCCGGCGAGGTCATTAGATAGTCCAAAGTAGAGGAGACGTCGCAATAGGCGCCGATCGTTAAAATGGATTCGATTCGATCCGAAATTTCAGGATTGGAGGCGGCAATCAATCCCATGCTTCCGGAAAACGAGGGGGCAATATAAGAGAGTTTTCCTTTGGGACAATAAACCGAATGGGAAGACACGCTTACGATCATGTCCTGTATAGTTTGAATCGTCTCTTTTTCGATTCGAAACTCGGTCACTTCTTTCAGCAAAGGAGAAATCACCGTATAGCCGACTGCGCAGGCGGCTTGGCAAACCGCGGCAAATCTCGGATCTTTATTTCCTAAATAAGCGAGGCCGTTGACGGCTAAGATCGTTCCTTTCGAATCATTTTTAGGTGTGTAAAGGATTGCGGGAATCTCTTTGTCGGGTAATGAAAGTAGAATTTCTGTTTCTTGAACCCGCGGAGGTTCGGAGCTTTGGCAATGGAGAGCGAATAGAGCGGCTTCCAGGAAATTTTTCATAACTCGTATCGGACTAAGCTTTGGTTAAAAGACGATAACATTTTTATGACGTTTTTCGAATTTAGCCGAGGTTTCAGGTAAAAAACAGGATACTTAATTACAATATCGATTTCGAACGATACTGTTGAAATAAACTGCAAGTAAAATTCAAGGTTTGTCCCGGAATAGTAATTCTATTGGGAGGAGAATCGGTTAATCGGTAATGGCTTTTCCGCGTGACTTCGGCCATTTCCCTCAAATTTTACTTTTCTTGGCCTTTCTTTTTTAGATATTCCATCAAAAAGCAAAAAACGAATAGATAGGAAATGGAAATGGTTTTATTAAAATTTTCCCCTAAGCCGGATCGATCCGGGTCTGAGCACGAAAATGATCCGGGTTTTTTAACTATAGCCGAAATGCGACGCCTTTTTCAAGCAGCCAAAAGTAATGAAAATCATTACCTTTGGATTCAAATGATTTATTCTTTCGGATTATTTATTACTGAATTGGTTTCTCTCGAGGTTCGGGATTTAGATTGGACAAAAAATCAAATCATGATTCAGCATTCGAAAAAATTAAAGAGCAGAACCCTCACGATCCCCCTTTCTTTGCAAAGGGATTTATGGCTTGCGACCAGGGGAAAATCGGAAGATGCATTCTTATTTTCGGGTAGGGGTGGACAGGTTCACCCGCGAACCATTCAAAAAATGTTTTCAAAGTTAGAGAAGGCGTGCGGGCTTGCCGTGAGCGTAATTCGAATACGGAGATCGCTGGCGGTGCATTTGATCGAAGCAGGTTGGGGGATGGAAGAAGCTCGAGAGTATCTGGGTTTTACTTCGAAGAGATCGGTCCAAGAATTGCTGGGTCCTGCAAGAATTTCCCCGGTCAGAAAAATCTTTCCATTAGAGGAAATTCTGCGTGTCGCCGCGTAAGTCGGAATAACGGAAAACCCTAAAAATTTGTTGTAAAACCCCATTTCCTCCCTATTTTAGTCTCGGACGAGCGTTTCTAATCCCTTTTTTTAAAGAGGAAAAGATGGATTAGGACACGCTTTTCCAGACGTTAGCGGGAGCCTCACTTGGAAATTAAGACCAAAAAAATCGGGAAGCATACCCTCGTTCAATTGGACGGCCGGTTAGATATCACCCATTCCGACGAGGTTGAAGCGAAACTCTTGGATGACGTCCAAGCGGGTTTAGGTGATATCATAATCAATTTGCAAAATATCTCGTACATCTCTTCCTCCGGTATTAGAATCTTCGTCGGGATGGTACGCGAATTGGAAAAGCAAGGTCGCAAGCTCAAACTTTGTTGTATTACGCCGAACGTAAAAAAAGTGTTCGATGTAGTGGAATTACTCGATTTGTTCGAGGTTTTCGAAACCGAACAAGAAGCAGTCGCAACGCTTAAATAAACTTACAGGGGGACCGGACCGAAACCAATGAAGTCCCCCGAATTCCAATCTAAATCCGACCGAACCCTAGGACTCGTTTCCCTCCTCGGGTTAGTCGTCTTATCAATTCTTTATTTATTCGCATTCCGACTTTCCGAAAAAGAATTTCCGCCCACCTGGCCCGACGAAGTTCTTTTTTATTCTCCATCCATGGATTTTGCGACTCACGGGACGTTTCGCACTCTTGTACTCGAAGGCTTGATTCGCGGAATGGAATATAAGACTCTCTGGGTACCTCCTTTATTCTTCATTTTAAACGGAGGAGTTCTTTCCTTTTTCGGTGGAGGACTGGAAGTCATTCGCTTCTTTTCCGCTCTTGTGTCTCTCGGCTCCGTGTGGTTGTTTTGGTTTTTGTTAAAAGAAATCGGCTTTTCCCCCCGAGCAAGATTGGGCGCATGCCTGTTACTCGTTACGGATCTGCTTTTTCTTAGAGTCGGTTGGACCGCGCGGATGGAGGCGCTCTGTCTGTTTTGGGCTTTGGCATCCATTTTCGTTTTGGCGAGAAAGGTCAGTTGGAACGGAGAAGCGAAGAATGATCTTACATTTTTGGAAGGATTCGGATCGGGCTTCTTTTTAGGTCTTTCTTTTTTGTCTCATCCTTTCGGCGCGGTTTTCGGAATTCCGGTGTTATTCTTGATTCACCGGGCTAAGGCCTGGAATATTTGGACATTTTGGGCGGGGGGGAGTCTTCCGTTAATCGCGTGGGCGATCTGGATTCATCCCGATTGGGAATTGTTTATCATTCAATTCGGAGCGCAATTCGGGCGGAAACGCGAATTGTTGCAGACGTTTTCTCCATTAACAAAAGTGAAAGTTTTGTTAGGAGGATATGAGAGTCCGGGTTCGCGACTTTGGTTTTATCTAGCCCTACTATTCGGAGTTTGGGTGGTTCGAAAAGAATTATTGGAAAGGAAGAATTTAGCGTTCTTTCTATCGCTATGGTTATCGACCATTCTCGCTTTCTTATTTCTTTCCACGGAATATTATTACGTAATGTATTTGTGTCTTCCTCTCTCCGCATTCGGCGGCTTTTTCTTTGAAAGAATCAGAAGCAGAAGAATCCAATACGTCGCCGGGTTATTGGTTTTTTGCAATTTGTTCATCTTGTTTTATGCATATAGAAAAATCGGCTTTGCAAATCCGGAATTCGATTTGAATGCGAAATTCTCGAGGGCGATTTTGACGGAATTAAAGGGCTCTAAACGAGTCTATCTTCAGGCGATTCCGGATCCGTATTTCGATCTTGTCGAAGGTCTGCCCCATTCGAAAATACTTGAATTCATTCCGGGAGAATTGCCGATTCCGGCGGAAGAGTTTCTCCCGACTTTGCAAACGATCGACGCCTTTGTCTTTTCCGAAGGTCAAAAACGGAACGAACATATCCAAAGGTTTCTTGAAGAAAATTCGAATAAGTTTAGAATAAAAAGCGTCTCCGTCGAACCGTCGACTCCAAGAAAGCTCGTAAAGGCGGAAGCGGTAATTTATCTCAGAAGATAAACGATGAAACGATCCGAATTTATTCTAACTTTGATATCGTTTCTTTTGTGCATGGATTGCTATTCCGAAAAACATGCACCGGATTTAACCGCTCTTCTTCCTCAAGGCGGCAGCATTCCCGTTTCCGTAATCGGCGATTCTTTGTGCGAACGGTCTCAAGCTTTCGATCTGTCCGACGGCTTGGGTTCTCATTTTCAGGTTTTGAACGTTTGTGTGACCGGCAGCACCGTGCCCGATTGGTTGCAAAATATCGATCGCGCTCTTACCAATTCTCCGAAAATCATCATCATTGAGTTGGGGACCAATGACGTTTCCTCATACCCGACAAATCAATTTCCCGCAAATTACGATCGACTTCTATCGAATCTTTCCGTTCGAACCGACGCGATTTTTCTTATTACCGTACTACCGCCGCCTTTAGATTCCGGTTTTAGGACCGGAGTTTTGCAGATCAACACGTATTTGAAGACGCTTGCAACCGCGCATCCGATTGCGGATATGGAAACTCCCTTTTTACAAAACGAAAACACGATTCCCTTATATCCTCAAACCGATCCGATACATCCCGATCCGGCCGGCATCGCTATTATGAAAACCGTATATATTCGACAAATAGGGAAGATCAGCGGTCTTTCCCTTTGATGCTCGTAGGAATTTCAGGAACCTCTTTTTTCCTTAATTTTGCGGAGAAGTTCGCGGTTCGATTCCTGTCTTAAAATAGCATTCTCGTATCTACTGATTTCCACATCCGTTTCGGGTTGGAGTTTCGGAATCGGGCAGGGCCTTTTGTTTTCATCCAAAGCGACAAAGGTAAGATAAGCGGTCGTAGCCCGTACTACGACTCCGGTATAGGGATTTTCCTTAGATACTTGGACGCCGATTTCCATAGACGATCGTCCCGTAAAGTTTACGGAGGCTTTTAGAATGACATGATCACCCACCGAGATCGGCTCTAAAAAATTCAGTTTGTCGACGCTGGCCGTCACCGCTTCTCGTCCGCAGTGCCTCTGCGCTACCATGACTGCGATTAAATCTATCCAAGACATCAGGACTCCTCCGAAGAGGGTCCCGTAGTGGTTGGCATGATCGGGCATGACGATATGCCTGGTTTCTACGGCGGAGTCTCGAGGAGTTTTTAGTATTTCCATAATATGCTAATATTCTGAACCGTTTCATTTTTCTCCGTTTAGGGCAAGGAAAGAATCGAACGGATTCCAATCGAGATTCCGGATTATCGAAAAGAACAATCCAAAATATAGTCGTTGAACACCTGCGAAATATACAATTTATCCATATATGAAATCGCCGTGCTTCCGGCAGAAATCTCCTCTCCTGGATTCGCATATATTTCTTTGAACGTATCGTCGGGGTTAATAACGAAAACCTGAGTCGGGGAAGGATAATCTTTATTGCGAAGATGTCTTAAGAATTTCCATGTGGAGGTGTGACCGACCACGAATATTCTCCCTTTTTCGTCGGCTTCTAGGTTATCCGTACCGGTATCGACAAAGATTGTCTTAGGTTCGCCTAAAACGATTTTTCCCGAACTACGATCGACAGGGAATTTAAAGACGGCACGGTCCATGAAGCCGGAACGATATAGAAATTCCTTGCCGTCGGCTCTTTTTATAAACAAAATTCCATTTCCATAATATAAAGGATTTCCTAAGGACGACCAGGATTTTCCGTCATAAAGGGAGATTTCCGATCTTGCATTCCGGAATAAATCGTCGAAGAAATAGCGAAACTTTCCGCCCTGCCCGTGGTCGTTAGAAACGTAAATTTCGTTTTCCGATTCGACGAATAAATCGTTTGGACTGGTAAGCAAGGGATCCTTCAGGGTCTGGATATGCTTCCAGGTTCCGGTCGGAGATTTTTGATCCGGCCGAGAGGTCCTTTCAAAAACCTCGATACTATGTTCCTGGAAGGGAATTATGTGGGAAATTACGTAAAGCCTGTAAGTATTTCCTTTCATCAAAAGACTGATACCGTGAGGATGAAAAGATTTGGGGTAGTCGACGGCTAAAGGAATCGGTTTGGGCGAAGGGTCCGCAGTATTCAGAACGAACAGTTTTCCTTCTTGGTCGCTGATCCTGCGCTCATGGGAAGATACATAGAGCAGGCCTTCCTTTCGATCGATCGCAATATCTTCAGGCCCGGGCATTCCGGCAACTTTGCTGCAAGCCGGGAGGGGAATCGTTTTTAGCTCGGCAGAGCAAGAAATCGATAAAAGGCAGAGTAGGATGGATATTTTGGAACCGAGGAGTTTTTGCATGGGGATTAGAATTTAGAGTAAAAACGTCCCTGGCAATCCGGATTCGGGAAAAACACGATAATTTTCTGCTTGCATTTATTGTGCGCTGCATAAAAATATAAAAAAAGGAACGTGCTGGATGGATAACCAAAAACTCAACGATCTTATCAACGCGGGAATCGGCGCTGTTCAAACATCGAAGGAGATCTTCGATAAACTCCTGGAAGACTTAAACGAAGGAAAGGAGAAAGTCGAACAACGTTTCGATGAATTACGCGCCCAAGGGGAAAAAGACCTTAGCGACAGTGCCTTGAAGTTTAAAGTTCCTCTAGCGTGGGGAATCGTGAAATTCGAAGAAATTCGGGAAAATCTTCTTAAACAATTCTTAAATAAATAAATTCGGACTTTCTTTTCCGCCGAATTCGAAGCCTTCCTTCGGATAAGTTTTTTTATCCCAGATAAACGGTTTATATAAGTGTCGATGTTCAGGTTTTTACCGCCTTGCGTTCTCGTACTTGCCGTAAGCCAACCGATTTTTTCGGAGAGGATTCTTACAAATCGGCAGGAGCTGGTACTAGTTTCAAAATTTCTCATAAATCAAAACGCGATTCCTGAAATAAGCGCCTACGGAGAAAAGTCTTTCACAAAAATTAGATTTTCTCCCGCGTCCACGTTTAAGACATATTTAGCTCTTTCTTTATTAGAAAATCGGATTGTGGACCCGGAAGTAAGGATTCTATGCTCGGACTCTCATATTCCCGGGTCTCCCCGGAATCTGAATTTACGTGAGGCTTTATTTTATTCATCCAACGATTATTTCTCGATATTGTTTCCGAAATTGGGTCGAAAGAAATTAGAAAAGACTTTAAGAAGAATCGGATATGGGCCCTTGGTAGATAAGCCTGATCCGTCCAAAAAAGGAAAACTTCCGGAGACTTGGTGGACGGACGAAAAAGGATTAAAGCATGGAGGGGTTCTTCGACTTTTTCCGGAAGAAATTCACGGTTTTTGGGTTGCCGTTTTTTGGAGAAGAGACCTTGGCATCTCCGAATCCATTTATCGATCCTGGATATCCAGTTTATTTTGGTCCGATTGTCCGGAACGGAGCGGTACTATTTTCGGAAAAACCGGTTCTTGGGAAGGCAACTATTGGTTTCAGGGAATCTTAATCTCGAAGAATGGACCCGATTCCGTAGCCGTTACAGTATTAAACAAATTTAAAGATGCAAATAGAACCGCTACGATCAATCGATTCTATGAAATTGTGGGATGTAAGATGCCTCTAACAGAGGACAGAGGACAGAGGACAGAGGACAGAGGACAGAGGACAGAGGACAGAGGACAGAGGACAGAGGACAGAGGACAGAGGACAGAGGACAGAGGACAGAGGACAGAGGACAGAGGACAGAGGACAGAGGACAGAGGACAGAGGACAGAGGACAGAGGACAGAGGACAGAGGACAGAGGACAGAGGATTATTCCTATTACCCTGACAACAATTTTTTTAAAAACGAATTATGTTGGAGCGAGGTGTTACTGGATTTTCGGGGAGCGTCAGCAATTTTGTGTAAATGACGATTTTTAAAAAGATTCCTATGTTAGAATGGATCTTTCCTCTGCCTCAGAGGGTTTCCAACTAGTAGTAGCTTCTGTCTAGCGTGAGCAAAGCGAACGCGTCTGTCTTCTGGCCTCTGTCCTCTGAAAACGAATTATGTTGGAGCGAGGTATCAGAGAACGGAGGGTCGAAGAAAGATCCACTGTTAGCATAAGAATTTTTCTCTATAGCATGGAAACCCGGCTCGCCAATGTTCTGTCTTCCGTCCTCTGACCCCTGTCTTCTGAAAGCGAACGCATCTGTCGTCAGTCCGCTGTCTTCTGAAAATCTGGAACTCAGAAAGAAATCTTCGGAGTGACTGGATTCGAACCAGCGACCCCTTCCCCCCCAGAGAAGTGCGCTACCACTGCGCTACACCCCGATTCTCTTTCTTCTTTGGATGATGTTTCGAATTTAGGCGACGTGTAAACCCAATTTTAGGTCCTACTCAAACTCAGCATAGAAAGTCCGGAGAGACGAACCAAATAATCTGCCCGCCTAAAAATTTCTCTCTCGGAACGTTTACCGCTAACGCGGACCCGGGCGTAAACAGGAAGGATTTTCCCACTCCGGATATTCCCAGTAATTTTTCCGAAAAAATACTCACGTCAGGGCTATGTCCGACGATCAAAATCGCATCCGAATTCGAGTAATCTTTTAACAAGGCGCAAGTTTTCGCATATTCTTCCCCCGGTTGAAGATATTCCAAGGATTCGGTCTCTTCCTTCGGATGCAAAATATCCGCGTAGATTTTGGCGGTTTCCATGGTTCTAATAAAGGGGCTATGGTAGATTTTTTTTATTTTGAAGCCCGTTAAGAAAAACCGCGCCATCTTTTCGACATCGGCTTTTCCTTTTGCAGTGAGAATTCGCGAGGAATCTTTTCCGTCGGGAGAAGCGGGCTCGGCTTCCCCATGCCTTGCAATAATTATCTTCATGGAATAAAAACCGGATTCAACCTTATGTTTTCCGGAAAAAGATTGCCGGGGTTTCGATCGGAACCTATCGTTCTCGGCACTTGGTCTAAGGATTTTCTGATGTCCCAATTTGCAATTGAAATCGAAAGCCTGCGTAAAAATTATCCCGGCGTACAGGCTCTTCGAAGCATTCGTTTAATCGTTCCTCGCGGCGGAGTTTTCGGCCTTTTAGGTCCGAACGGTGCCGGAAAGACGACGTTAGTAAGAATCTTACTCGGTTTTTCCCGACCGACTAGCGGCGAATGTAAAGTTCTTGGCGAATCTCCTTCTCCGGCAGTTCGCGCACGTATAGGATATCTTCCGGAACGCATGGCGGTTTCTCCTTATTTAACGGGCCGAGAATTTTTGGAAGCGAGTCTTCGACTGGCGTTTTTTAAAGCAAAGGCGGCAAAAATTAAGAGTAAAGAACTTTTGAGCGAATTAGGCTTAGCCGACGCCGCGGATCGAAAAGTTTCGACGTATTCCAAAGGAATGTTACAACGATTGGGCTTGGCACATGCGTTGGGTGCGGAGCCGGAACTACTATTATTGGACGAGCCGGGAACGGGACTTGATCCTGCAGGTTATAAGGAATTCAGAGATCGGATTTTAACGGAGAACGTTAAGAGAGGAGTTACCATCCTGATTAACTCCCATCGTTTGCCGGAGGTCGAGCAGATTTGCACGGAAGTAGGCATATTAGATAAAGGTCAAATTAAAGCCCAAGGCCGACTCGAGGAACTTCGGCAGGGCAAGGACAGAATTCGAATTCGCCTAGATGGGGATGCGGGATTGGAATCGTATTTGGAAGGAATTTCTTTGGATTTTAAAAAAGACGGTAAAGAATGGGAAATTCGACCCAAACCGGAGATCGACGTGCGTAGACTTCCCGCGGAGCTTGTGGAAAGAGGAGCGGACCTCTTCCTTTTTGAAAGGAAAACCGAATCCTTGGAGGAAGTATTTCTTCGTTTAACAGGAAGCCTCGATACTAAGGAAGAGGCGGGGCATTAAAATGAATTTAAAATCGAAACAATCGGCTTCATTTTTTTTCGCTTCCATGTTTTTACAGCTCCCTGTTCTTATAAAGCTCACGCTTTTGCAAGTGCAGCGTCGGAAAGCGCTATTCTTTCTATTTTCACTCCTCGCATTTTATCTTTTGGGGGAATGGTTTTGCACCGGCACTTTCGGTGAAAACGTTACGAAAGGAGTGTCGGTCGGGACTTATTTTACTCTCTCTTCCCTTTGGGTGACGGTTTTTCTTGTGATGATGACTTCCGACTTATTACGTCAGGATCTAGATTCCCAGGTTCATACTCTTTGGCTGAGTAGACCTCTCGATCCCTTAGTATATTTGGCCGGGAAAGGGATTACGTTGCTAATCTTAGTCGTATTTTTTTTGGTCGGAGCGTTTGCCATCCATTCCGCATTTGCGATCGAGGTTCCCTGGGATTTTTTACTCTACCAAGGAACGATGTTTCTATCTTACGGTTTTTTAGTGGTCTTTGCGTTATTAATCACTTTGACCGCCAATCAGACGATTTCCGTTTTATTGTCCTTCGGATTACTTCTTGGATCGGCTATTTTAGATTTCATAGTGTATAACGGCGTGGTCGACGGGTCCGCTGAATTGGCCGAGAATCAAAAGCTTTTTGTCAAGATTGCATATTGGATTCTACCGCAACTCGGAACCGTTTATTACCACTCAGGAAGACTTTTAGACGGAAAAGTGGAGGATCCGCTTTCTTATGGACCCTATTCTTTTTTACAAGTCGGCGTCTGGATTTTACTTTTGAAGGCGACGTTGATCGGAGCAACCCGTCGCAAAGAAATTTAAGAAAATCGATGGTTTTAGCATTAAAGTAATCTGGAGTTGACAAAACGTTCCGAAAAATATGGTATAGGGAACTGCCTTCCGTAGCGAAAATGAACATAAACTGGTACCACTTCGAAAAAGAAGGATACTATCTCAGCGTACGTAATGTAAACGAGCGTATCGAAAGGCTAAACCCTCTTTATATTCGAATTACGACATTAAACCGAAACGTAGACAAACTTCTAAACGTTTTGCTCGATCGTTATCTGGTCTATCTGGACGCGATATCTCTTAAGGAATCGGTTTTTTCCATCCTGAGAGAGAGTGTAATGAACGCCGTTAAGGCTAACTCCAAACGGATATTTTTCTCCGAAAATAACCTGAATATTTCCGACCCCGATGATTATATCAAGGGAATGGCGAATTTTAAGAAGGAGATGATTCGGGATAAAGAGCGATATGCCGAGCTTCTTGAAAAAGTCAAATTTCATTGCCTGATTACTATGGCTTTTAACCGAACGAGTTTCCTAATGAGAGTTTCCAATAACGCTCCCATCATCGCGGAAGAGCTGAAGAGGGTGGAAAATAGGATCGGCAAGAGTCGAGAATATAACGATTTAGGAGAGGTCTTTGCCGATCACGCCGACGATTCGGAAGGAGCAGGGCTCGGACTTGCGATGTCGCTTCTCATGTTGAAAAACGAAGGCATCGAAGGCGATTGCTATAAACTCAAAGCGGAAGGCGCGATCACTTCCGCTTATATAAAAATTCCCTTGGATTTCAAGCACCGGAATGTTTCGTATCAACGTACCGTTGAAATTATCGCTGAAATCGATAAGCTTCCTACGTTTCCGGAAAATCTAAATCAGATCATGAGTCTGATCAGTAAACCCGATTCCTCCATAACGCAGATTACCGAATCCGTTTCAAGAGACGTTTCTCTTTCGACAAATATTCTAAAGCTTGCGAATTCCGCTTCTTTTGCTCAAGGCAGAAAAGTGGAAACTCTCGACGAGGCGATTAAGCGAATCGGACTTTCCGAGTTAAACAATATTCTTTTAAGTCTTGGAACGAAGAAAATACTCGAAGAAAGATATAAAGAGTTCGAACAAATTTGGGAGAGATCCAGCTTATCAGCCTATATCTGCCGGAGATTGGGAGAACGTATGGGTTGGAAAAAAACCTTCCTAACCAATTTGGTCTGTGCCGCGTTACTTCATGATATCGGCTTGGTTCTTTTGCTATCGCTGGAACCCGAAATCGTGGCCAAATTGACGGAACTGACCGGAAAAAATCTATTAGCGTCCACACTCGGCTTGGAAGAAGCAGCATTAGGAATTACTCATACTTCACTCGGTAGTATGATCTGCGAAAAATGGAATTTTTCGGATACGATCCGAGTCGCGGCCGAATATCATCACAGGCCCTTAATGGCTAAAAAGGAATCGAGAGATGTGGTCTTTGCGGTCTATCTTTCCGATTGGATCATCGATTGTTATGAGGGAAAGGCGGATCCTGCCGCGATCCATTGGGAGGTCCTTCAACATTTCGGTTTTAAAAAAGACGAGGAATGGAAAGAGTTCGGCGACAGAATTATAAACGAATATAAAGCGTTTCAACGCCAGTCTAGATAGACTTGATTCAAAAGGTTTCCTTTAAGTGAAAGGGAATCTTTCCGAATTTCCCAGAAACATTCCGGCTAAAATCGCTTTACACGTTTCCGTACCGAACGGATTTTTGATCAAAGTCCGCATATGATTGCCTGATCGCTAACAACCTTTTTTCCGAAGGAACCTCTCTCCGAGGCGGAAGACTTTTGTCTTCTTGATACGATCCATCCCGAAAAACGGGACATTGGCAAAAATAAATGAATCACAAACCGGATCTTTCTCTATCCGCATGGGACCGCGATAGGGAAAGAGAGTTTCAAATTATATCTTCGCTATTCGGACTGCCGGAATCTTTTCCCGCGCGAATCATCGGAGAGCAAGGGCAAGAGTTTAAACTCCAAACGGCTTTCGAAGAAGGAATCGGTATCTTAACGGGTGCGCTTCGTTTTGGAGCGAGTTCCATTTTGGATTTACCGATTGCCGGAGATTGGGTACTCGCTACAAAAATGGATTCGGAACAATTTCTGATCCATTCCCTTCTTCCTCGTCGGAGTTTGCTCGTGCGTAAATCCAAAGGGAATTTGCAGAGGCCGGATCCGATCTGCGCAAATATGGATTATATTTTTCTTTTGCACGGATTGGATGGCGATTTCCAACCCAGGCGATTGGAAAGAACTCTCGTGCAGCTTTGGGAGAGCGGCGCCTTGCCCGTGATCGTTTTGACGAAGAAGGATCTCTACAGAGATAACCAAGATGAGTTATTCGATAGGATCGCACAAGTGACAGAGTCTTGCCCGGGAGTTAGGGTTCATTCTATTTCAATATTCGAGTCGATCGGTCTGGAGGAATTGGCGGACTACTGGAGTAAAGAATCCACTTCGGCCTTTATCGGATCTTCCGGAGTGGGGAAGTCCTCTCTATTAAATCTTCTTTTGGGGAAAGAATTTAGGGAAGTCCAAAACGTTCGCGAGTCGGATTCGAAGGGAAAACATACGACAAGCAATCGTTGGATGTTTCGTCTATCGTCGGGCGCTTGGATTTTGGATAATCCGGGAATGAGGGAGATCCAACTTTGGTCGGACGGCTCGGGGCTCGCGGAAACTTTTCCGGAAATTTTGGAAGCTGTGAAAGGCTGTAAGTTTCCCGACTGTTCTCATCATAGCGAGCCGAATTGCGGAGTAAAGGTCGCTCTGGAGCAAGGGAGAATTTCGAAAGATCGCTTTAAAAGCTATCTCAAATTGCAGAGGGAATTGTCTCGAAATGCACAATTGGCTTCTCCGACTTCCCGCGAGGCCCGCGCACAAAAAGCGAAATGCAAATCGATTCACAGAGAACAGAAAAGACTGCAGTATCAAAGGGAAAAAGAACGGTATCAATAAAGGTAAAAGATTCAAAAATGGAGAGGGAAATTCTCCACCACTTCGTAAAAATCTTCGATCTTTAATTCTTCCGGTCGTTTGTCCAAAGAAAGCCCGGCGGTCTCTACGGCTTCCTTGAGTCGGAGGCCTAGAGTTTCTTCGGACAAACGTAAGGGCAGACCCATGGGATAAAAGGATAGAAGGGGAGCTTCCTTCAGAGAAGATCCGATCTTTTTTCTTTTTCCCCAAAACAAAACCCTACAGAGTATTTCTAAAATTTGATAGAGTTCTCTGTTTGAAAAACGAGGTTTGGCGGTGTAGGAAAGGACGCTGGAATCTATGCTCGGGCTGGGATAAAAAGATCCGGCTTTTATCGTTTTACGATTTTTGAAAGTACCATAGGCTCCCGCGTAAACGGATAAAGAGGATACTTCTTTGGTCATTCGTCGCGCGAATTCTTTTTGGACTAAGAACACCGCACCCGTCAATCCGCTCAATCGCTCTAAGGAAAGAACAATCAACTCGGAAGTGATATAATAGGGAAGATTTCCGAACAGAAAACAATTGTCCTGGATCGAATCCGTTAGAGTCTCTCTTACGTCGCCTAAAACGACTTCCGCTTCCGGAAGAAATTCTTTCAGCCATTCGTAATATACGGGATCGATTTCGAATAACCGGACTCTTTTTCCCAGTCCGACCAAAAGATGGGAAAGAGCGCCTAAACCGGGCCCGATTTCCAGAATTAAATCAGATTTTTGTAATGCTTCCGGATCTGCGCTTTGCAGTAACGCGCGGACCGCGTTCGGGTCTATTAGGAAATTCTGTCCCCATTTTTTTAGAGGAGCGGAGGATTTTTTGGCAAGGAATTCCCGAATCACTGTGGGTTTAAAAAACGGGTAGTCCGGGGAGCTCATCTCCTCCAATAAACTCCCAGCCGGAGCCGATTCCAAGCTGTTTTCGAACTTTATTCCATTCCTTCGCAGTATCCGATTTTCCGAAGCGCGGACTTAACAAGATAATTCCTGTGCCTTGCTGCGTGAATTTTGTCAGGCTCAAAACCGAATCTTTTCCGGCTTCGAATCTGACGAGTTGTCCGGGTTCTGTCGGAAGGGAAAATCGGTTTCTCTTAGGAACGACTGTCCAATTCGTTAGAGCAAGAGAAGAAACCTTTCTTTTGCCGCCGTACTGGAACAGCAAGTCTGTTCGACGTCTAAAGCAGGAGAGAATCCAGCGTATGCAGGATTCGTCCTCTATGTAAACGCTTTCGATCGTAGTTTGGCCTGAACTTTCTCCGCAGAAAAGTTGGGGATCTTTTCCGAAAGAATTATAAAATAAATTCGAGCTGTACTTGCATTTCCCGCCTAAAACTAATTCCTTTTCGTTCCGGATCACGAAGCTAAATTTGTCTCCGTAGAATATCGGAGGTAAACGGACATACTGGGACGAAACGGCAAGAAGGTAATAGAATCCGATGCAGAAAAACAATAATGTTAAACGTAGTAAAAAAATCGGATTCATATTTTTTCGAATCCTATCGGGATCTTCCGGAGCGAAGGAAAGACTCGGCGGACTTTTTATCGCGTCGCGCAGCGGGAGGGATCGAATCAGGAATAAAAATATGATGAACAAAGACAAAACGACTGATGCGAGTCGCTTCGATTCGCCTCGATAGTATTTTGGGAAAGTAAGTTCGTTTTCACTCCAAAATACCGTGATGCTCCCGAGAATTTCGATCAATAATTTAACCGAAATCCAGAGACAATCTTTCAGATAAGGAATCGACAGAAACTCTATTAGTAATGCGGAATATAATAAAGGAAGTAAAATTCCGCATAGAGGAACTAAGAGCAGATTGATTCCGAGCGAACCGAAACTAAAGGTCCCGAAGTATGCAACCAATGTCGGAAAGGTGCCTAAGCCTGCCGCGAAAGAAAGCGTTAGATTTTCCCGAAAGAAAGTTCCTATTTTTTTCAAAACGCCGGCTTCTTCGACTTCTTGCGGAAAGCAAAGATCCAAACAAGGTTTTAAAAGTAAAATCGATGCGACCGCGCCGAAGGAAAGAAGAAATGATACTCCGAACGATCTCGCAGGATCCCAAAAAAACAAAATTCCGGCTGAGGCTAAAAGTAAATCGGATGGACGCGTTTTCCGGAAGAATAGCGTCTGTAAAAGAAGAAAGGATGAAAACACCCAAGCCCGCGCCAAAGACACGGGAAAGCCGAGAAACGAGAAATAGAAAAGTCCGAGCAAAATGGGTATTACTCTCGGAAGGAAATATCCTAATATCGGAAAGCGTTTTAGAACGGCAAAGAGGCAACCTAATAAAATTCCCAAATGAAGTCCGGAGGCTGCGAAGAGATGAAGGATACCTCCCTCTTTAGCGTCCTGCTTAAAGTCTTTATTTAGGTTTTTTGCATCTCCTAACACTAATCCCAGGGAGATTTCCTTCTCCAATCCTTCAATATTCGCGGATTCCAGCAATTTCCCGACGAATGCGCCCGATTGATCCTTCCAAATTTTCGATTCGTTTAAAAAGGGCGCCGTCCTTTTAGTATACCCCGAAGTTAAAAGAAGAAAAAAAAGCAGGATGCCCCAAGCGAAGGAAAGAAGTTTTTTACGAATCGGTTTTAGAAAGGAAATGAAAACGATCGAAATGCATCCTATTCCCGTCCATAGGAGCAGCAAATCTGCGAGCACGAAGCGGCAGTAATGGCTGGATAAAACGCCGAGAACTAAATATGAAAAAGAAGAGGCGGGAATCCAGTCCCGGTATCTTTCCTCTAAAAACCGATTCATGAGGGAAACGGTTCTCGGAGTGAAAAGATTACTTACATTTTTCCCTGAAGGTGGGAGCCAAATTATCGGCCGGAGGAACGATGATCAGAATTTATTTCCGATTCCTATTCCCATCCTGCTTCGCACAGTATCAAGAATCGGAGTCGCCGCATTCCGAGCTCTATCCGCCCCTTTTTTCATTATATCTTTAACATAGGTTCGGTCGTCCGCGATTTTTTCCCTTTCTTTTCTGTATGGAGCGAAGTAATCCAAGATCTGTTCCAAAAGAGCTTTTTTTAAATCGCCATAACCGGTGCCGGGAATGACGAATTTTTCCTTTAACCGCGCCTTATTCGCATCGTCCAAGAAGAGGGAATGAATCAGATAGATTACATTTTTATTATAATCTTTCGGATCGTCTATTCCGGCCGAATCCGTTACGATTCCCATCACCGCTTTTTTGATTTTCTTTTCATCGTCGAAAAAATTGATCGTATTGCCGTACGATTTGGACATTTTTGCCCCGTCCGTTCCCGGAACGATTGCGGTAAATTCGTCGATTTCCGGTTCGGGCAATTTAAAGGTTTGCCCGTATTGTGCGTTGAAACGTTCCGCAATATCTCTAGCATACTCTAAATGCTGTTTTTGGTCCTTTCCTACCGGAACTCTATCACTGTCGAAGGCGAGGATGTCGGCTGCCATCAGAACAGGATAAAAAAACAAGCCTCCGCTAGGCGTGACTCCTTTTGCCACTTTGTCCTTGAAAGAATGAGCTAATTGAAGTTGAGGAACGGTAATGGACATTGCCAAATACCAGGCCAATTCGGTGACCTCGGGAACGGAAGATTGGATCCAAAAAGTGCATTTATCGGGGTCGATTCCAAGAGCGAGAAAATCGCAAACGGCATCGTACGTATTTTCAGTATGATTTTTCGCGGAAGAGAACGTAGTCAACGCGTGCAGATCCGCTACGAAGCAGTATAAATCCGACGAATTTTGATATTCGACTAACTTGCGTATGACGGAAAAATAATTACCTAAATGTAATTTTCCGGACGGTTGAACTCCGGTTAATATCCTCATACTTCCTCCGAGGATACGTTTTGCATCACGCTTCCCACAAAGGGCTTGCCTGATAAACGCTCGTACTCGTCGCGAAGAGCCTTAAGCTCGGCGTCGATCTTACGATGGGCCGTCAATTTATTGACGGTGAATTTATCCTTATAAATGACCGCGTAATTGAATAAAAGCTGAGCCATATCTACGAAAACGTATTCTAGGGTTTTATTATTTAAACGGTTTCCCGACACGATAGTCGAATCGTAATAAGGAATGAATCTATGAAGGACTTTGATTTCATCGATGACTTTTTCCTTGGAAGCAAGAACTCGATCGTTTAACTGGTTTTTGGCCTCGTAATCTTTTGCGAGCAAATGATTTTCCACGAGCACGTTGATCTTTTCCGCGAATTTGCCCATGAATGCGGAGGCTTCGCCCAGTAAGCGCAAAAGATTAAGCGTAATTTGATCTTCAACGGCGCTGCCGGAAGTATTTTGATTAAACGTAGCGAAGGTGTACTGGAAGCTCGGATATTTTTTATTGAATGCGTCCAATTGGCGGAGAAGGTTATTGATTTCCTCTATTTCCCCTTTAAACAAACCGGTTTGCATGATGATCACGTCACGATTATGATTCTTCGTTCCGATTTTGACCATGCCTTCCAGAATCGGAGAGTAGCAGGATTGAAAATCCCTCAGTAGTATATAAATAAGTTTATGAGGCATTCCCTTGAAAGAGGATTTGAAGGCCGCCGAGTTCATGTTTTCCGGCATATGATGGGCGAAATAATCGTCCACGACTCCGTTTAGGAAGTCGAAGGAGATTTTACCGTTCTCGTCTATTTTAAAATATCTTTGTCTTAGATTTTGAAGTTCCTCTTTTTTATTTCCACGAGTGATGATATCGTCGGAGAGTTTGATAAGAGTGGTATCGACTTCCTTGGTGATATCGGGAGAGCCTTGGAATTTCATTTCGTTGATAGGAGGAACGTTTAATGAATCTATAATCTCTTCCCATGTGATCACTTTTCGATTGGAAACCACGTAGAAGGCCCGAATTGCATCCGTTAATTTCGGTCTTCCCGTCTCCAAATTCAAACCGTAGTTCAGTCCGGATAAGATGGAAGGAAGTTTAACGGAAAGTTTTTCGTCTTTTTTTACGAGTTCCGGTAAGTGGGTTAAAATGATATCTTTCGCATCGTCTCTGGATAAATGTCTAGCATAGTACATCTGCATCTTTAAGGATCGATTCAAAAAGATCTCGGGCGAGATTTCGTCGATAAAGAGGGAGTCGAGGGAAATAAAGTTATTAAAGAATTTATTAAAATTTAATACTACGTTATACACTAACGGGCGCCAATGTCTCCAACCCTGACTTTCGGCCAATCGGAGCGCCTGCAAGGTCGAGATGATCTGGTCCTCTTTCAGCGCTTTGAATAGACGTTCTACCGAAGGTGCGATTCTTGAATTCCGCCCCAGGAATCCGACCTCGACCGTCCCGGTTTCTTTCGCGAACTTGCTGACCGCTGCATTTCCGCCGAATAAGTTGGCTAAAAATCCTAGCCCGACTCCGCCTGCATCGTTCGTTTTGCGGACCGGTTTAGGCGGCGTTTTGGAGGAAGTCGAAGAACCGGAGGTACTTGTGCCTTGCTTAGCGGCTTTTTCGTCTTCTTCCGTTCTACGATTATCTTCTCTCTTTTTTTGTTCGAACTCCTCGTCGACTTTCTTCATCAAGTCGATTCGAATGAAGATATCGTTCGATTTTTGTATTACTTCGTCTATCTTCTGCTGATGTTCCGGAGAACGAGGTTTACGGTAAAGATCCGCGAATACTTTGTGGGCGTCGGTGCGCGATGTTGCAGACAAAGCTTATTCCCTCTCGTTGAGCGGGTTCTCCACGATTTGTGCGTTTGAAGGTGCTCCGAAATTAAAGAGTGAAGCGGATAATCCTACGTTCGTTTGAACGCCTGAAAATGCGATGGAAGTATATTCCCCGGAGCCCTTATGCTTCATTCGTAAGGATCTGGGAGTATTGTCCGGCCCCAAGGTTACGACGATTTCTTCGTACGTCCTATTGGGAGATTTCAGGCGAAGAGATCCTCCGACCGGAGTGACTTCCTCATAGCCGGATAGTAAGCCTCCGATTCCTCCACTCATTCCTTTTAAATCCTGTTTGCCCACAATTCCTCTCGAAGGGGAGTAAAACCAGAGAAAGCGACCATTGGCGGCTATGACTCTCCCGTCAGAGAATTTGACGTGCAATTGATTCGGTTTTTTGTACGAAAGCGTTCCGGAAAGCTCGTTATTGATGGTTATGCTTGCCCGGAAACTCGAAATCTCGCTCATTTTTCCAATAAGCGCGCTTAGGCGGTCCCGACCCGGATCCGGTAAAATAGAAGTGCCGCAAACCAAAATGGCCGCGGCACTTAAAAAGGATATAAACCCCTTGGATGAAACCATAATTGTTCTTACTATGGCTTCATTAGACGAAATTATCCAAGTACTTTTTTGAACTCGTCGGTAAGAGCCGGAACGACTTCGAAGAGGTCGCCTACGACTCCGTAGGTAGCCACTTTAAAGATCGGTGCGTCTCCATCCTTATTGATTGCGACGATGTACTTGGAAGAGCCCATACCGGCCAAGTGCTGAATCGCACCTGAAATTCCACAAGCAATGTAACAATTCGGAGAAACAGTCTTTCCGGTCTGTCCGACTTGATGGCTATGAGGAATCCAACCGGCGTCAACAGCTGCGCGAGAGGCTCCAAGAGCCGCTCCTAAAACGTCCGCCAATGCTTGAAGAATCGGCCAGTTTTCCGGACCCTTAATACCGCGCCCACCCGATACGATGATGGAAGCTTCCGCTAACTGGACTTTGTTTCCGCCGCTTAGATCGGAGGAAACAATCTTCACTTTCGCGTCTCCTGCGGAAGGTGTTGCCGCCTCGACCGCCCCTGCACCGGCTTTTTGTCCGACTTCTTGAGAGTTGGGACGAACGGTGAACATCGCGATAGGACTGGTGACCTTAAAGTTTCCATACGCCTTACCGGAATAAATCGGTTTCTTCGCTACGACTTTCCCTCCGTCGACGGAAAGCCCTACTACGTCGGCAATGATTCCTGCTCCGACTTTTACCGCCACGCGCGGAGAATAGTCTTTTCCTTGCGAAGTATGGGGCAACAGAACCACTGAAGGGTTCTTGTCTTTGATCACACCTGCAACCAGGTTTGCCCAAGTTTCGGCGTTATACTCGCCTGCATTTACGGTTAGGATGGAATCCGCACCGACTGCGGCTAATTCGCCGGCAAATTTATCCACTCCGGATCCGAGTAGAACTGCGATTACTTTTCCGCCTAGGGCATCCGCGATCTTACGACCGGCGGAAGTAATTTCTCTGGAGATCTTTTTGAGTTCTCCGTCTTTGAGTTCGCCTACGATTAATACGTTACTCACGGGTCTTCTCCTTAGATAACCTTAGCTTCTTCGCGAAGAGCTTTTACAAGCTGCTCTGCAAATCCCTTAGCGTCCGCGGCTTCCAACTTGCGACCGGGAATGCGAGGAGGAGGGGGTTCCAGACCGACGATTTCAATCTTACTGGCCGGGTTACCCAGGTCTGCGGGAGATTTACTTTCGATCGGTTTCTTCTTTGCAGCCATTAAACCTTTTAGGTTCGGATAACGAGGTTCGTTAAGGCCTTTTTGAGCGGTGATTGCGACAGGAAGAGTCGTTTCGACGATTTGTGTTCCGCCTTCCACTTCCTTGGTTGATTTAACGTTTGTTCCGTTAATTTCCAAGCTTACGGCAAAAGCTATATGAGGAATTCCCAATGCTTCGGCGACTTGAACGACAACTTGAGAACTGTCGGAGTCGATCGACTGGCGTCCTCCGATAATTATATCGGCGTTTTCCGATTTTGCAAAGTTAGCAATTAATTCCGCAGTTAAAACGGTATCGAAAGGAACGTAGTTGTCCACTTTGATCTGTACTGCGCGGTCTGCTCCCATTGCATAGGCTTGGCGAAGGGACTCTTGAACGCGATCGGGACCGAGGGAAACTGCAATAACTTCTCCTCCGTTTTTCTCGCGCAATCTGAGACCTTCCTCGATGGCGAATTCATCGTACGGAGAGATAATCCATTTAATTCCGGCTTCGTTGATGGATTTGTCCCCGACTTTAATATTCGTTTCGGTGTCAGGCACCTGCTTCACTAAAACGATGATCTTCATGAACCTGGGTTCTCCAATAAAAATAGGGCTATAAACACGAAATTTCCAAAAAGCTCGGATGCAAACTACTTTTTTAGCTTATTTTGGGAAATCTCCCTCATCGAAACAGAATGAGTGTTCTACTCCAATAATAATCCCAAACTAATCCTCCGATGATCACTAGAACATTCATATCCGATTTAAGTAGAAATGTTAATCCCCAAAAATAAGGAAGAAGTAAGAAAGAACCGAAGAATAAGAACCAGTAAATCGATTTGGAAGAAAACGGAGAAGCGATGGATTCCGATAAAGCTTCCCGTAATCCGTTTAAAGAATACTCGTTCAATCCTTTATTTCTGGATCCTAAGAAGAAAGAGAGAATACAAATACCAGTTAATACGACAGAATATGCCATTCAGGTTCCATCCTAACCCGGAGCGAGACCGATAAATCACCGACGGTTCGGTTTTGTCTCGGAAGCCGGAAAAAAGAAAATGCGGTTTTCTAAACCGCTCTTACAATAGGATCCTAGGGCAGGATGTCCAGTCCCTTTTAAGCCGGGGCTTTCGTATCGATGCGGTTTGAAGTACGGTAAAAAATCAAAGAAAGAAGATCCGTTGGATTCTGCTAAAGACGGAAAAGTAGGAAGAGAGGTTTTGTATGAAAGGTACTTTAGAGAAGAGTTTTGATCTATTTAATCCCACGGAGAATCATCTCTCCTTGAGGGAAAACGTTGCGGCATTCGCTAAACAAAGTTTGGATGAACAGGCAAAGGAGCACGACGACGGGGAATTATTTAACGCGTCTCTTTTCCGCCGACTTGGTACCGAGCTCGGCATCTTTGGCGTAACGGTTCCGGAGGAAGACGGCGGCATGGGCTTGGATCCCGTCGCAAGCGTCATCATTCATGAGGAATTTTCCGCGTACGACCCCGGATTTACCCTTTCCTACCTAGCGCACGAGGTACTGTTCGTAAATAATTTCTACCATAGCTCCAACGCTCTGCAAAAGCGAAAATATCTGGCTAAAGTATTGTCGGGAGAATGGATCGGCGGGATGGGCATGACCGAACCCGGTGCCGGGACAGACGTACTCGGAATGAGTACGATAGCGGTTCGGCGTGGAGACAAATACGTTCTAAACGGCACAAAACAATACATCACGAACGGAAACGTGGGCCAGGTGTTTCTGATATATGCGAAAACAAGCAAAGAAGCGCGGCGTACGACCGCCTTCGTCGTGGAAAGCTCCTTCCCCGGATTTAGCGTCGGTAAAAAAGAGGAAAAGATGGGAATGCGATCTTCCCCCACGACTCAATTAGTTTTTGATAATACGGAAGTCCCCGCAGAAAATTTAATCGGTGCGGAAGACGGCGCTCTGGTTCACATGATGAGAAACCTCGAAATCGAGAGGGTCACTTTGGCCGCGCAATCGTTGGGGATCGCAAAACGTTGCGTCGAGATCATGTGCGATTACACGATTCGTCATAGGGAAGCGTTCGGCAAAAAACTCATAGAGTTCGGGCAAATCCAAAGACTCGTAGCGGAGTCCTACGCGGACTATCAGGCCGCTCGTGCATTAGTCTATGATGTTGCGGCGAAGATTCATCCCGAAAATCGCAATTCACTCGGAGCCGCCTCCGCAAAACTTGTCGCTACTCAAATGGCGGAGAGAGTTTCTAGAAACGCGATCCAGGTTTTGGGCGGTTACGGTTATTGTCGGGAATATCCTGTGGAAAGATTGCATAGGGATGCGATTTTGCTTTCTATCGGAGGAGGGACCAACGAGGCCATGCAGAAGAATATCGCCGCTGATTTGCGGGCGATATATAGTACATCGTGTTAAGTATCAGAAGACAGAGGACTGAAGACAGAACATCGGCAAGCGGAAATTCCATGTTCTTTACGAAAGATTCCTGTGTTACAGGAGATCTTTCCTCTACTTCTGTAACCATTCCGATGTCTAAGCAGCTTCTGTCGAGCGTGAGCAAAGCGAGCGCGTCTGTCTTCTGACCTCCGTCCTCTGAAAGACCCGTAAAGTTCTTCCCCCCGGAACCCCTCTTAATAAGTTCTGTTTCGGAGCCTAGGAAATCAGGACGGGCTTCGAATCGATCGAGGGAAATCATGGCATTTAGAAAAAAAACCGCAGAGAATTTACGCGCGAGTTTTTCCTCAAGAGTCCGTAAAACAGTCTTTCTCACATATCTGTCGTTTTTCGTGACGGCCTGCGGAACGCTTGCCGTTACCGAGCATAAATATTCCTCCAGCAATTTAAATCGAAGCGTCTTGACTTTGAACGAAACCGATCCGTTACCGGCCGATCGGAATCTTCATGCCGACCATTATCCGGCTTCGAACGAAAGAAGATTGGATTTATTTCGTTCGAGAGTGGAAGGACTAGGGGGCGGTTATATCGGGGTGGGGACCGATCAAAATCTGACTCTAGTCGCCTGGGCAAAAAGCGAATATGCGTTTCTTGCCGATTTTGATCCGATAACGGTGGCAATTAACCGAATTCATTTGTATTTTTTGGAAATTTCTCCCACGTATGCCGAATTCGAAGCACTATGGGACGCAAAGAATAAAAAGGAAACTCTTGTCGTTCTAGAAAAGAGATTTTCTTCGGATCCCGAATTCAAGGTGATCGGCAAAGCCTACGAGATCGCACTTAAGAAAGGAGGCGTTCCGCAACGATTGGGCGATCTAAAGAAAATATCGAAAGCATTCGATTTTAAATCCTTTCATAACGACCCTAACGATTACGACTATCTGAGAAATATGGTTTTGGAAGGACGCATTCTTGCGGTCGACGGAAATTTGTTGGGCACAAAAACGTTTCGGGCAATCGGTGAAAAAGCAACCAAGATCCATATACCGATCCGTATTCTGTATACTTCGAATGCGGAGGAATATTTCCGTTATCCGGACGATATGAGAAAGAATTTTCTAGGCCTTCCTACCGACGAAAAAAGTATCCTGATCCGTACCGTAACGAAAGGCGCGAAGGTTTACGGATTCCCGGACGGAGAAATGTTTCCGAAGGATTACCCGTTTCATTACAATATTCAATCGATGGATAATTTTAAGATTTGGTTAAATAAACCCGGCGCTCTGTCCACTACCGCAATCTTGTCCAAAAGAAAGCAGATCGTAAAAGGACTTTCCGTTGTCGAAGGAACTCCTACGGACGAGTCCAAGAAGACCGCACAAAAATAAATCCGTAATCGATGGTTCAATTATTTATGACGTTCCGAAAAGTTTTCTTTTTCTCCTCGGCTTTCGGGTTACTGTTAGTTTGCTCCGCGACAGGCGGTCAGGTTAAGTCTTCTTCTCCGAACGTTTTAAGAATGGTAGCCGTGGGAGATATCATGTCGCATCAGACTCAAATCGATTCGGCGTATGATAAATCCTGCGACTGTTGGGACTTTAGCGGAGTTTTCGAGGAGATCGCTCCCATGATTTCCGAGGCGGACTTGGCGGTGGGAAATCTGGAAACTACCTTACCGGGAGATCCGAAACAATATACTGGCTATCCTCAGTTCGGTGCTCCGGATTCGCTTGCGAAAGCGATTCGAGATGCGGGGTTCGACGTTCTCTCTACGGCCAATAATCATTCCTGCGACAAAGGAAAAGTAGGAGTGGTTCGAACCATTACGGTTTTAGAGGAGTTGGGTTTAAAACATTTAGGAACGTATAGAACAAGGGAGGAATATGAGAAGAATCGAATTCTTAAGATGCAGGTCGGCGATTTTGATTTAGTATTCCTGGACTATACTTACGGAACGAACGGTCTCGAAATTCCTAACGGAACGGTGGTGAATCTAATCGACAAGACCAAAATTTCGGAAGATATCACGTTCGCTAAAAAAAGTAAACCGGACGGAATCATCGTTATGTACCATTTCGGTACCGAATATCTCCGGGAACCGGATTCGTTTCAAAAAGAGATTGTGGATTTTACTTTGGAAGCCGGTGCCGATATCGTACTAGGCGGCCATCCTCATAGTTTGCAGAGATTCGGAAAAAAGACGATTAAGGATCGCTTTGGAATCGAGAAGGAACGATTTTTCATTTATTCTTTAGGAAATTTTATCTCCGGTCAGGATCGCCGATACGTGGACGGAGGAATCGTTTTGAATTTTTCCCTTTCAAAAGAGACGGGAAAACTTTCGATCATCGATATTTTCTACGAACCTATTTGGGTATATATAGATCGGACCGGATCTAAAGGACCTAAGTTCAGGCTAGTTCCCGTTCGAAAATACCTAAAAAACGATCAGCCTCGAAAACTTCCCGAAGCGGCCTTTCAAAGGATGTTACAATTTTATAAAGATACGATAGAAGTATTGGGGACACCCGGCCCAAAATAATCGATCTTCGAATTTTAAACTTGTTTTTCTTTTCGATCTAAGCCCTTATTTTTTCTCGAGGTGAACCGGTAAAATCGATGCGCTTTTCTAGAAAGGAATTCCTCGGAATCGGCGCGGGATTGCTGGCAAGCCGACTCGGCAAAAAATTCGAAAATCTTTTTTCTCTCTCGGCCGAAACGAGAAAGATCGAAGGGAGACCCGCTATGCTCCTACGGAAAATTCCCGGTTCGGAGGAAACAATTCCGGCCATCGGCTTGGGAACCTGGCAAACGTTCGATGTCACGCCCGACGATCGTTCCCTTGCCCCATTAAACGAAGTTCTACGGGATTTTTTGCAGGAGGGTGGAACCGTAATCGATTCTTCGCCCATGTACGGAAGAGCGGAAGAAACGATCGGAATCCTTTCCCAGCGGTTAAGCGAATCCGAACGTCGAAAGATATTTCTTGCAACGAAAGTATGGACAAAGGGTGAGGCTGCGGGGCGGGCTCAGATAGAAGCTTCCTTTCGAAAAATGAAGTCCGAAAAAATCGATCTTTTCCAAATTCATAATCTTTTAGATGTTTCCGCTCATTTAAAAACTCTGAGAGAACTGAAAGAAAAGGGAAAGATTCGCTACATCGGCCTAACCCATTTTACTCCTTCCGCATTTGCCGAAATGGAGCGGATCGCAATCAGGGATAAAACGGAATTTCTTCAAATTCCCTATTCTATCCTAACGCGAGAGGCGGAAAATCGTCTTTTACCGTTTGCCGCTCAAAATGGAATAGCGATCCTCGTCAACCGACCCTTCGAAGAAGGCGGACTCTTTCGCAGAACGAAGGGGAAAGTTCTTCCCGAATATTTTAAAGAATGGGGATGTGATTCATTCGCTCAGGCTTTTTTAAAATATATTATCTCTCATCCTGCGGTCACTTGTGTGATCCCTGCGACGGCTAAACTTTCCCACCTGCAGGATAATATGCGTGCCGGATTCGGAAATTTACCGGAGAACGCCGAAAGAAAGCGTTTCCTTTCCAATTTACTCGAAGCTCTGGAATAGAAATTTCATTTTGCGCTTTCGACGGATTGTTTCGAACGGGAAATTTTCCTCTTTTCAAGGAAAATAAATGGCCTAGAATATTCCCGCCGGGAGAACCAACTATGTCGGAAAAATTATGGAAGACTCATGCACTCGCGTGGAAAGCTGCGGGAACTTTCTTCGAATGGAAGCGGAAAAAAATCTTTTATAGAACCGGCGGAACCGGCCCGAATCTTCTTCTTTTGCACGGATTCCCCACATCTTCGTGGGATTGGAAAGATCTATGGGAAAGCCTTACCTCTCGTTATCACGTGATTGCCCTGGACTATCTCGGTTTCGGATTTTCGGACAAACCGAAAGGAGGGCATTATTCGGTATTTCAATATGCCGACCAAGCGGAAGATTTGCTTCAGGATCTGAAAATCGACGATGTTCATCTTCTGGCCCACGATTTGGGGGACACGGTCGCCCAGGAATTATTGGCCCGATTTAGGGAGAAGTTGGCCGGACAAAGAATCGGCGGTCCGGATTTAAAATCCGCCTTCTTACTTAACGGAGGGATATTTCCCGAAACACATCGACCTAGAACGATTCAAAAATTGTTGAATGGGCCGTTCGGATTTCTCTTTTCGAATTTGCTGAACAAATCTTCCTTCGAGCGAAATCTGTCCGAAGTTTTCGGTCCCGAAACGAAACCTAGTAAAGAGGAGTTGGACGGTTTTTGGGAATGCGTGAGTAACGGGGGAGGAAGGTCGGTCTATCATAAACTCATTCGATATATAAGAGAACGAAAACTTTTCAGAGAAAGATGGGTCGGCGCAATACTGGACTCTCCTGTGCCTTTCGCATTCGGCGACGGATTACTAGATCCCGTAAGCGGATTCCAAGTCGTCCAAAGGTTAAAGCAATTCAGACCCGAAGCGAAGATCTATGAATTTACGAAGATAGGGCATTATCCTCAAACCGAGGCTCCTGAGGATGTGTTGAAAGCATATTATAACTTTCGAGCACAACTTTAGACTGTCCCGAGTTTCTTTACTTTCGATCAGGGCGAAATAGAAACGCATTTTCATTTTATAGCGGCGTTCGACACGATTGCCTTCGTTTTCCTTATTTTTAGATCTTGCGGAAAGGATATTCTATTCCTATTATTTCCTTGAAAAAAAGGAAATTCCTGCAAAAATGAAACGAAAGTGAAAGAAATTTCTGATGCCGAAAGTCGCTTACAATAATCCGCGTTTCTTCGACTTCCTATATGATGATTTTCTCTGCGCCGTTGTAGATTCGCATGTAGTAAGTTCAGGCGTGCTATTTCATTCTCTCACTAAAGAAAACGTCTGGGAATTATTCGAAATCACCGGAGTACTTTCCGAGCTGGAAAAAAAAGGATACCCTTTCCCTAAGTTAGATTTATCCGGAACCGATGATTTATACCAACGAGTGGTTCTTACCGAAGGCGGAGAAATTCTTATCCACCTCAGGTTGAGCATCCAAGAGTATCGGATTCAAATTAACGACTACTTCTTCAAAGAAAAATATCTGGTCATCAATTGGCTGCAGACACGTCATCCGAAACATCCGGATCGGGAGAAGTCTAGATTGTATCCGGGACAGGATATGCCCGGTCTCGGAATCTTTCCGGAGATGGCCGATTTTATAGGATTTCTAATCATTTCCCTGCGATTGAACGGAGCTGTTGTGCGTCCCGAATATTTCCACGATGCGATGCTCTTCTCCAGAAAATTCCAATTTTTAGAAGTGGAATCGAAAGCGCTTTTTAAGGCCCTAAGAAATGCGTTTCCGAAGCACTCCATTCGAGCCATCTCAACCTTAGTACAGCAGGGGAAGGTACTGGACCAGAAACGGGGGGTAATCGAATGGAAACCGGTAGAAATGATTTTCTTTTTAGAAAAAACCCTGGCTCATTTTGTTTTTAACCGTAAGTTCGAAAAAAAAGTCTCTAAGGTTTTGGAGAGCTATAAACTTACCTTAGCGGAAGGTGCTGAGGAAGAGTTAGGCCTAAAGGTTTAGGCGATTTTTCGAACATTTGTTTTGAAATTATTTTTATTTTAGATATAATTTTGTTCTCCCGTCTCATTAGCTAGTAGGTTAGCTTTGGCCAGGTCTCGTCTTTTCTGGAGGAGGGTGGATGGAAAAAAGAAAACATGTACGTGTCGTGCCTTTCCCCAACCAACCGGTTCAGGTTCAATTGATGGGGAACGGATTCATAGATATTCTCATCGCCCAAGACTTGAGTCAAAGCGGGATCGCCATACGCGTTCCTCATCATTTTGACGGTTGCGATATTCATTCCTCGGTGGAATTGGTCGTTTCGCTCCCAGGATATAAGCCCTTCAAAGCCACAGGGCTCATTAAGCATTTAGCTCCGGCCAAAGAAGCGGACGGGTTTTTTGGGGTTCAATTCACGCAGTTAGACCCCAAGGGGAAAATTTTTTTAGTCGATTTTGTAAAAAAATTAGTCTCTCAGCGCAGAATGGCAGGTTAATAAGGGCAGTCACCGGAATTTCTTTCCCTTGTAATCCGACTGTAACGAAAAGGAAGGATAGATGGAACTATCCTACAGAAAGGAAGAAGGACAACAATGGGATCAGGATCTGTCCAAAACAGGCTAAAAACAGAACGAAAACTCGAGGTCAGAATTGCCGAGAATCAGCTCGAAATCGAGAGAACATTGGCGCTGCGTTATGATGTTTTCAATCTTGAGTTAGGAGAGGGTTTGCCTCAATCCGCCGCGACTCGTAAAGACCGCGATGAGTATGATCTTTTTTGCGATCATTTAATCGTAGTCGATAAGAATCGTGACGATATGATCGTGGGGACCTACAGAATTCTAAGAAGAAGCGTAGCAAAAGCGAATCTAGGTTTTTATTCGGATAACGAATTCGATATTACTAAGATTTACGAACTTGAGCGCGAACCGGCGGAAATCGGTCGTAGTTGCGTTCACCCGGAATACAGGGACGGTTCGGTAATTTCTCTTCTTTGGGCCGGATTAGCCCAGTACATGAAGAAAAATAATATCGGGTATTTATTCGGATGCGGCTCAGTCCACAGTACCGATGCGCAGACCGCTAACGACGTTTACGCTTTCCTCAAGGAGAAAAAAGCTCTTGCTGGTTCGACGTTCGACGTAACTCCTCTGCCCGGTTTTGAGATGCCGGATTTCGACCCGAGTTATGCGCCGGAAGATATTAAGGAAGTAACGAAAAGAATCCCTGCTTTGATTAAGGGATACATTAGAGCGGGTTCGCTCATTTGCGGAACTCCTGCACTAGACAGCGTATTTAAAACGACGGACTTCTTTATTCTCTTTGATATCAAAGATATCGAAGCTAGATATAGCAAACATTACCTCGAATAAAAATTCTAAGGTTATTTTTATCGGGAAGCAATCGCGCGTAGGATTTAATGTTTCGATCCGAGCGGATCGGAAGGCAACTTAAACCACGGAATTTCCCGATTTCTCGGGGATGATCGCCCTTGACCTGGCATCCATCCCCGATTTCCTTTACTTTACTAGGTTGAAACTATTTAGTTTCGGTCAATTCGTAAACCGAAGTAAGGTGCCTCTGTCTTTATACGATTCCAATATTTGAAATGAACCAAATCGATTTTCAGCATCCCTCTTTTCGCGACCAAATCCGTTTCTATTCCCTTGTTTGTTTTGCGGCCGTTCTGATGGTCTCGGGATATATGTACGGGTTTTCTTCTTATTACTTAGGATGGTTTGCTTTCGCAATTTCCGCCTTCTCCGTGGCCGGTAACGACGCGGTTCAGACTTTAGGTACTTTTATCGAAAGTAAAAAGTCCGTTCGTTGGATTTATAAAGTGGCCGCTTTAGGCGGTCTACTAACTTTAGTTTTCTGTTATGCTTGGATCGTAGATTCGAGGGAAATACACTTTAACCGTCTGGACGAATTCAAACCGGTCTCGAACTTTAACCTTCTCCAATTAATCGCTCCCCTCATCCTAGTCGTAATTACCAGAATGAGATCCCCGATCTCCACGACGTTTCTGATTCTAGGACTGTTCGGCGGTCAGAATATCGAAAAGATGCTCAGCAAATCCTTCCTCGGATATATGATGGCCTTCGGAACAGCGGTTGTGGTTTGGGGAATTTTGGTAAAAATCGATTCCCGAGAATATACCGAAGATCATATTCCCGACCCTAAAACGGAGCGACGATGGGCTATCCTTCAATGGTTTTCCACTCTGTTTCTCTGGGGCGCGTGGCTCGCTCAAGACGCGGCAAACATCGTAGTCTATATCCCGAGACAGTTGACTGCACTAGAATTGGCGGCGGCAGTTTCCATCTTAATCCTCGCGCTCGGAGTCATTCTCTATATTAACGGCGGTACGATTCAGGAAATCGTGACGGAAAAATCGGATATCCAATGGTCCAAGGCGGCGACCATTATCGATTTAGTCTACGCTTGCATCCTGCTTTTTTTCCAAAAGTGGAGTGATATGCCTATGTCCACAACATGGGTATTTTTAGGAATGCTCGCAGGGCGGGAGATTATTTTGAACTTTCTAACCTATCGGGACGCTCCTTATTTAGAAACGTTCCGCAAGGTCGGAAAGGACGTTTTGTTGGCGTCGCTGGGGATCGCGATCAGCATTTTCGTATTTATTCTCGCCTCTCAAATATATCCGGAAGGCAATTCCATTCTACCTAAGCTTCTTCGCTGAAAATTTTTAGAACCGTTTTTCAAAGACTGTTCGAAGTGGAATTTTTATATGTTAGAAAATTCTAATTTTCTAACAATCTTTGAATTTTGCATACGAAAGTCCTCGGAACTTCCGGCTATTTTTTCCTTTTAGAGGTCGGTTTCTTTACGGGCTCCTCGACCGCCTTGGCCCATTCAGATAAATCGGCGGTTTGATGGTGATTATTCCCAACGGCCGTCGTCGATTCCGTATGGGAAACGGTTGCGCCCATATCCGGACGAAATTTGCTTTCGATCCATTCCCTAAATCTGTCAATTCCTCCGAAGATGGAAGGGACGACGATCAAGGTCACAAGGGTCGAAAGAATCAAACCTCCGATGATCGCAATTCCCATTGCAGTCCTTGATTTAGCGGCTTCTCCCAGTCCGAGCGCGATCGGTACGGTTCCCATGATCATTGCGAGAGAAGTCATTAGAATAGGTCGTAGACGAACTAAACCTGCTTCGAAAATCGCTTCGTCTCTCGTAATTCCCCTGTCTCGAATCGCCTGCATCGCATAATCCACGAGTAAAATCGAGTTTTTTGCCACCAAGCCCATTAGAAGAATCAATCCGATCATAGAGAACAAATTCAGCATTTCTCCGGTTATGAATAAAGCGAAGAAAGCCCCCGAGATCGCCGGAGGGATTGCAAAAAGAATCGTCACAGGCGTAATAAACGATTCATAAAGCGAAGAAAGCACAAGATAGATAAACACGAGGGCCAGACCGAATGCGACCAGAATGTTTACGATCAATTCCTTAAAGTCCTCGGATTGTCCTTGGAAGTTGAAACGAACTCCCGGAGGCGGGGGGAGCTCGGTCGACATGATCTTCGTAGCCCCTTCGGTCGCGCTTTGGATGGCTCCGCCCGGTGCGAGGTTCGCGTTGATCACGATCGTTCTTGCCCTGTCGATACGATTGATTCTGGAAGGACCGACCGTTTCCTTACCGGAACCTATCGCATTCAAAGGAATCAACTTATTAGCGATATTCGGAACCTTGGTTTGACCGTAGGCTGCTCTTAGGTTTCTTTGATCGGGATGTAAACGCATCCGAACGTCGTACTCAATTCCTTTATCGTAAAATTTACTGACCGTATCTCCCGCGATTTGGTATCGAAGCTCGGCGCCGGCAACTCCAGGTAGCACTCCGACGAGTTGCATACGAGTATTGTCCAAGGCGATTTGGTATTCGGGTTTTCCGGCACGAAAATCGGTATCGATGTCCGCTAAGTCCGGAATGGCTTTTAGTCGATCGATTACTTTTTTAGAATATGCTTCCATCTCGGCCAGGTTATCCCCCTTAATCACAAGCTGGAAAGGATACTGCACTCCTCCTCCGACGGCGGAATAGTCCGAAACCGCGGGTCGAGCATACGCATAATTCTTTAGAATATCGCGAATCTCATCCTTGATCGCAACCGTGGTTTTTTTCCGTTTTTTGGAAGAGACCAGCGCGATTGCTAAGGTGGCACTATTGGGTTCGCCCCCATCCGGTTTCCCGATCGTGACGGCTATTTTATCCATCTCCGGAAATTTTTGCAGATCTACTAGAACTTTATCCGCCACTTCTTTTGTACCCTGCAAACTAGTGCCAGGCGGAAGATCCAACGTTACGAGAAATTCTCCCTGATCGTTTGCGGGTAAAAACGTTTTTTTTACGAAAGAACAACTTACGAGAGAAAGCACAAAAATCAGAAAGGTCAGCAAGATGACTTTACCGGGATGTGCCAATGCGAACTTCATCGTGATTCCGTAGATCTTTTCCAACCAGGTTTGGAATTTATCGAATGCCTCCACGGCTTTGTTCCGTTTACTATGATCCAGCTTGCCCGCAAAATAGGCGGAAAGCATCGGCGCGACGAAGAGACCGTCGAACAACGAAATGATCATGGCAAAGACGACCGTTAAACCGAATTGTTTGAAAAATTGACCGACGATTCCGGATAAAAATCCTACGGGAAAGAACACCGCGATTACGGTCAGCGATGTTCCTACGACCGCTAAGGCGACCTCCATCGTTCCTTTTTCGGAGGCTTCCAGTACGTTATGTCCTTCCTCCAATTTTCGGAAAATATTTTCTCGAACGACGATCGCGTCGTCGACTAGGAGTCCGACAGCCAGCGAGAGAGCCAATAAGGTCATAACGTTTATCGTGAATCCCATAATCCACATTAGAATAAACGCCCCCAACATCGAGTTGGGAAGTGCAAGCCCCGTAATCACCGTAGAGCGGAAGTTTCCGAGGAAGAAATAAACCGTGATGACCGCCAACAGCACTCCCAAAACGATCGCTTCGGTTACGTCTTCTACGTTATAGCGAATCCAGCGAGATCCGTCTCTTATGAGCCGAATCCTCGGATTTCCTGCGAGAGGTTTGATATCCGCGTTGAGTTTATCGATCCGCTTGAGAACCTCATCCGCAACGGCGACGGTATTACCGCCCGATTGTTTATAAACGTCGATGAAGAGAGCCGGCTTTATCTCCTTTTCAAGAGCTTCCTTTTTTTTGGATGAGAAGAGGTTTTTGATTTTTCTGAAGGTTTGGCCGGTCCAGACAAACGGGTGGGCAAACAAGGCGACGTCTTCTTCTTCCACAACGTCGCTTTTAGAGGCCCAAAGATAACCTAAGGTTTCCTCATCTTCGGTCCCATCCCTGACGGATCCGAGCTCCTTGATTAAAACGGAGTTTCCCACGTCCCCGCCGAAGGAGACGATCGTGTTTTCAATCTGAGAAATGGACTCGTATCGTCCTAAGGTTCTATACGAGGTTTCTTTCGCTCCGGATTCGAATTTACCGACGGGAGTGTTGAGTCCGGCGGATTTAAGACGACCTGCGATCACGACCATCGGCATTTGGTATGAAATTAATTTGTTTCGATCCAACTCGATTTGGATTTCTCTCCGCGTTCCACCTACAAGTTTCACGGAACCTACGCCGGTAATTTGTTCTAGCTTGGATTTAACCGTTTCCTTTGCGAGATCGTATAACTGTGCTTGTCCTAGGTCTGCAAAAACCGCGAGTCGGACGATCGGTTGGTCTGCAGGATCAAAGCGAACGACTTTCGGCTCCTTGATCCCGTCCGGAAGTTTAGGACGAACCAGTCCTACCTTATCCCTGAATTGTTGCTCGGCATATTTGATATCCGTAGAGAGAGTAAATTCGCCGAAGACGACCGAGACTCCTTCCTGATTTCGGGAAGAGATTTTCTTTAAGCCGGAAATGGAAGAAAGTTCCTCTTCCAAGGGTTTAGAAATCAACTCTTCGATTTCTTCCGGACCCGCTCCAGGATAAATAGTCGTAACGGAAACTATGGGAATATTTACGTCAGGAAATAAATCCACTCCCATACGAGACAAGGATACCAGTCCCGTTAAGAGCATGAGGATAACTAAACTCGTAATAAAAATCGGGCGTTTAATGGAAAGAAGTGCGATATTCATGGGGCCCCCGGATCTAAACTCTTTTCTTAGATTGGAAAAGAGTTTAAAGGATTCAAGAGTCTATTTCGGGGTTTTGTCTTTTTTCGGAAACAATTATCGGGGAGGGCGAGGAATTTTAAAAATCTTTTGAATCAGTCAAGTTATGTCCGGAGGCGGAACTGGACGGAAGTACCGAAGAATATCTAGAAAGTTTTCGCGGCAGGAAATCAGGCCACGGATTTCAGACCAAAGATTTTGTTTCCGAACTAATAAATTCTGCGGATCGCCTGGGAAATCCGCTGTATATTATCTTTTGTCAGGTTCGGGTAGACCGGGATGCAATGACCTCTTTGAAAGAGACGTTCTCCATTCGGAAAATCCGCATTCGGCAATTCTAAAATATGGTGAACCGGTTCTTCCATCGTTCTGCGAGTGCCGATTTGGAGAGACCGAAAGTATCTCTCCACCTGTTCGTAATTTCCCGGTGCAAGGATAACAAAGCGATTAAAGGTTTCCGAGGTCGGATCGTTATAATGGGAAGAAACCTGGGAACCTTGCAGGGATTGTAAGTAAATCTGAGCGATTTTACGTTTCCGTTCCAGAATCACTCCCAAATTGGAAAGCTGTTCGATACCCAGGGCGGCCTGGTAATCGATCATGTCGTAATCCATCCTCGGCTGGCAGTCTTTTCTAGGATAGGGGTCCTTACCGTTTTTTCGAGCCCGAATTTTTTTAGATATCGAATCGTCGTCCGTACAAATCAAGGCTCCGTTTCCGGTGGTGATTAGATATTCTACCGAAAGTCCGCAAATGGAGAGCTTTCCTTGTTTTCCCGGTGTAAACGTCTCGGTTCTCGAGCCTACAGCTTCCGAGAAATCTTCAATAACGGGGATTTCCTTAAAATCATACTTAGAAAAGTCCACCAAAGACCCGAACGTATGATCGACCACAATCGCCTTTACTCTAGGATCTTCCAGTGCAGAGGCCACTCCGGCAACGCTAATATGAAAGGAATGCCTTTCTAGATCGATCACTAAGGGTTGTGCTTGAATTAGAAAAATTGCATCTAGCGCCGCAACAGGAGCGTACGTCGATAGAGCCACCTTATCCCCCGGCTGGATTTCCAAGGAAAGGAATGCGAGATGGTACGCAGCCGTTAAGCTATTTGCCGAAATGACATTTTTTGTTCGAAATGTGGAGGAGAAGGCTTTTTCAAATTTAGAAGTAACCGACCCGGTCGAAAGATGATCTTCTACTAACGCCTCGAGTACGGTTTTGAGATCCTCTCTAGAAAGAGTAGGTTTATTATACTCGATATCCGTTTTCTTTCGCGTGGCTTTGTCTAGAACTTCGGTTTCCGTACTCATTGACCGTCTCAGGTTCCAATCTCTATATTATGTCGCATTATAGTACATGTACCTAGCTCGTAAAGATTTTTTTCGAATTCATACCGAGGGTTAGGAGTCGGGTCCTGAGACGGAACTTAAATTAAGTACCGAAGAATGTCTAGACAATTTTCGCGTCAGGAAATCTAGGTCTCGGATTTCGTACCAAAGAGTTTATTTCGGAGTCCAATCCAAATTTCGGGAAGATAAGCCCCGACTATGATCAGTATCAATCCTGTGTAGGTCCATTTGTTGAAGTACGATTCGCCCGAAAAGCGCAGAGTCGCCACATTGATGATCGTGGTCCACCAACCCAAAACGATTAAAATCAAACCTACGATATTCGGTATGATGTATCCTATAATTTTTGCCATAGCGATTCCTATTCCACTCTCAAATTTATCCCTTTCGGGCATTCGGAGTTTTTCCTTTCTTTCCCGTTCTTCAAGCGGTTTTTTATCTCGGAGGAAGTTCCTTCGGGATTCGGAGATTTCTGGTTGCTAGGTCGGGATGATGGCTGATTCTCTGATCGTAGGCATGAAAGAAGAAGAATTTGATAACGATCTCGAGCTTGGAATCGAACCCAGGGAAATAAATCCTACGGAGTCTCGTCTCCTGACCTTGCTCTTTAATTTCTTTCAATTCCAGGAGGGGCTAACCCTTTCGTCCTTAAGGGAGATCATGGGAGAGTTTTATGATAACGAAAACAAGGACTCGGACCGGAGAAAGCTTTCCCGCGATATAGAAGAGCTGGAAAATCTAGGATTTCAGATTCGTTATTACCCTCAAAAGAATACGAAAGACTTTGTTTACATTTTGGAAACGGATCCTCTGGCTAAGTCGCTCAAATTTTCGTCCGACGAACTTAGGGAAATTTCCGCCGTTTTACTGGAAGCATACTCGCAATCGCCTCGTTATGAATTATACACTGCTGCACAGAAAATCTTTGCCGGCGAACTAGGAATCTTTCCGGAGTTAAAAGAAGAGCCCAAGGATATTTCGGATGAACTAGGCGAGGTCGCGTTTTCCATTCTGGAAGCGCTTAAGAATCGAAGTCCGTTACGATTGAAATATTATAAAACCTTTCCGGAAGAATCCTATCCCTTGGAAGTGGACCCGATTCGTTTATTGAGAAAAGGAGGAGAGGACTACTATCTCCTGGCCTATGATCGATCCGAAAAGGTTAAGAAACGTTTGATCCTTCCTAAGATTTTGGAAGCCGAGATTCTTCAGGGTGATTTACTCTTTCAAAAAAAAGGAGCCCAGCGAGAAACCTGGGAGGATCAGGTCGTGCATGCCGGTTTATTTCCCGTGCATGAACCCAAGTCGGTCGTCTGGACCTGTAGATCGGATGCGCTTTTCAAAGCGAAACTTTTTCTCGCCGGAATTCCTTACAAAGAAAACGGACAAACTCTGCGCTTTGAATCCACCAATCTAGACGGTCTACTTCCCTTCCTTTGGAAAGAAGGGAGTAACTTGGAGGAAATCCAACCCCAGGAATTGGAGGATTTGTTTCAGAAATCCGTACATCTCTTATTGGAAGAATATAAATTTCTCGGGAAATGAGGGAAAATCCCGTCACCACTCTCCGGTATTCTGCATACTCTTCCAAGGCTCTGCAGGCTCCAAAGACTTTCCTTTCTGCAATAATTCGATGGAAATCAAATCCGGGGAACGTACGAAAGCCATTCGGCCGTCGCGGGGCGGACGATTGATGATGACGCCTTTCGATTGCAACCGTTCGCACACTTCGTATATATTTTCCACTTCGAAGGCCAGGTGGCCGAAGTTCCTACCGAAGGTATATCGTTCTTTTTGGTCCCAGTTATAGGTCAGTTCTATTTCCGGTGCGTTAGGCGATTCTTCGGACAAAAACACGAGAGTAAATTTTCCTTCCGGATGCTCGCTTCGTCTAGTCTCTTTCAATCCTAATTTGTCGCAGAAGAAGTCCAAGGCCGCATCTAAATCCAAAACGCGGATCATAGCATGTAAATAACGCATTCGCTAAATCCTTTTAAGAGAGAATCTGCTACCAAAATTATCCAAGGAGTCGCATCGGAAAAGCGATCCTTGCGCAAATTCGCATTTTTAGGAAATCCTTGAAAAAAGGGGGTTTTGGCCCTATTTTTGCTCAAACTATGGGCATATTGCTTAATAAATGTGCTTAAAAAATAAGCATTTTCCGTTTTTCTTATATGCTTTTTTCTTGAAAAATTGGACTAACTAGACGAAGATTGTATGAGAAGGAAGCAGGTCTACAGTACGGCTTTCGGATTCGCCTCTTTTATTTGCGTTACGCATCGAGAGGAGCAGTGAAGCGTAATGTTTCTGAAAATTATGCAAACTTAATAAACGATATTATTAAGCGTTTGAATTTCCGGGATTCGTTTAACGATTTAAATCGGTTTTTTACTTTTTTTGATTTTTTTGTATCATCTGGAAAGTAGCCTAGGTCTTATGGATATAAGCGATAACGAGAATTAAAAATATAAATAAGTTCACCGAGAGGTTTCAAATTCATGAAAGTTAACAAGATCGTTTCTCTACTTCTGGTCGCTGGATTCTTAGCTGGCTCTTCTATCTTCGCAGTTTCTCAAGACACCGAAGATCGTCTATTGGAGCAAGCGCTGGTTTCGGCCGCCGTCACGAAAGAACAGAAAATTGCCGTTGGCACGTACCTGAAAGCGCTCGCTCAGCAAAAATCCGAGCGTGCCGAAGAGCTAAGAGCTCTTGCAAAACGTTCTACCGGCGGAAAATTCCTGGCCAGCAATGCTCAATCGGCAAAATTTCTGAAACAAGCAGCTGCTTTGGAAAGAGAAGCTCAAAAGACTCAAGAATTCTTGAACAATCTTTAATCGTCTCGAATCCTATAAATCCTTTATTATCGGAGGGCGTCTGAATGACGCCTTTTTTTATGCAAGACTACTGCCATTGAAATGGCAGTTTCTTTTTCGATAGTCCGGTAAATTTTACTGTCCTGAAATACTTTTAGGTTTAGGGAAACAACTCATTGCAAACCCCTCGATCATATAACAAATCGCATCTTTCGTTTCGCAACGGAGGCCTTCATTATAACTGGTTCCGATAATTTCTAGATCGATCCTCGTACATACCATTTTATCCCGGGGGGTTGCGGCAGTCGTAGGATTCGAGGTATCCTGAGCGAGGATTCCAAAGTAGCTACCGTAGAGATAAAAACTAAGAATGAAAAGGAGAGATTTCTTCATTTGCTTCCTCTGGCTTGGTAGGCAGAACGTATTTCTCCGATAAGCCGCGTCAACCTATTTGACAAAAGGGGGCTCGGGCTAAAAAAGGATTGTCCCCGACCTTTTGAACTCTACTTTTACAACCGTGCCGTTTTTCCAGTCCAACTACTTTCGAAAAATCCTAATCGTAATCCTGCTTCTGACACCTCTTCTTTATCCCTTCCTTCTGAAGCCGTCTCAGCAGCTTTACTCGGACCATCTTGCCAAATTCATTTTAGGGGAATCCATTTATAGGAGCGGTTTTACCTCGGGATCTTTGGACTTACCTTCGGCAAAGCTGGATTCGGAGTCCGAATTTTGTCCGACTGAATGTATTCGGATTCGCGGGAAAATCGTAAGCCCTTTTCCGGTCGCGCTTGGATACGTTTATGCCGCGATTTTACCTTGGGGAGGGATCGAGGGGGTTTACATAGTTATCGCACTGGTTGTCGCAGTTACTCTCTTGGTGCTGTCGATTTTATGGGAATGGGATCCGTTATTTTTATTCATTCTCGTTCTAGGATCTCCCTTCGTTATTAACGGATATTTTTTCCCGGATGTCGCGCTCGCTTCCTTTTTATTTTTTTCGGGCGCGTTTTTTATACTGCGAAACTCTTTTCGACGGCTTCCTTATTTATATGTATTGGTGGGTTTTGTATCCGCTTCCGCAGCTTGGTTTCGCGTGGAATCGATCGTTTTTATCGTCTCGTTTTCCCTGTTTTTATTACTCGGACTAAGGCGGAAGAAGCAGCCGCGAATTCCTATAATCTTTTACGTGATCGGCGTTGCCTTCGGGTTGCTTCTGCTGCTCTTCGTTCAGATGCATATGTACGGTTTGCCTCTTGGGCCTCGTTTTTCCTTTAATCAACCTACGATGTTTTTGCGACCTTGGGAAAAGCTCCCTATCTACCAAGGGCTACTCTTCTTTAGTTACGGCCGTCCCGGATTCTTTACCTACATGCCTTTGTTTTTATTCTTTTTTGTATATGCCGTATACTTTATGTTTTCTTCAAAAGGGGCATTTCTAAAAAAGAGTACGGAGAATTTCGACTTCGGTCGTAATTTATTCATTCAGTCGGGAGCCGCCGCATTTGTCGGATCGGTATTAGTCGCACCGAACGACGGAATCATCGATTTCGGAACCAGATATCTGCATCTTGCTATCCCGAGCTTTGTCGGGTTTGTCATTTTGGTCCGACAGGAATCTTCGGGATACCGACAAAAAATTATTAAGTCTTTCGTAATCGTTTCGGCTATTTATTCCACGCTCGTTACGGTCTCGTATACCCGAATTCTCGCCAAGTACGGCAAACAGTCTACGGGATTGCATAAGCTATACGAGGAGCAAAAAGCCGATTTAGTTGTCGTCCAGATCAGAACGTACACTCAGATTATGGGTAAAAACTTTTTCGAAACTCCTTGCGTCACTCTTTTTGATGCGGTCGCCTTAAATAAATTTTTCTCGAAGAATGATCCGAACCGGTTCGCAAAAATATTGTTCGTTCAGGCAAAGGTGCTGACCGACCGCCTTGCCGATCCGAACCGACCTTTCGAGCATAATGCATATTACGATTCGGTGAATAGAATATTAGGGAAAACGTTTGTTCCCGTCCTTGTCGAAAATAAACCGGACGTCATCGTATTTTCGATGATAAGAAGATAGCGAGCGTCCCGGATTCATAAGGATTTTATTAATTCGAATTTTGGAATGTTTCCTTAAGGCCGGACTTATAGTCCGTATAAGCGGGCTTCCAGCCCAAGGATTTAAGCTTTAAGTTGGAATTTCTTGCCGAGCGGGTCGCCGCTCGAACCGGGTCTTTGCCTTTTAATAAATTCGCGACGAACACCGGGGCATGCCCTATTTTCTTTTTGCCTAGGTAAGTTCCCGCCTCGTTAAAGAAATCCCGCATGGTGACGGGAGTATCGTCCGCGATATGATAGATTTCTCCGGGTTTGCCCGAATGTAAAACCTTTAAAAACGCGGCGGCAACGTCATCCACGTAAACTACGTCCCAATAATTTAGCCCGTTGCCCGGAATTCTAAAGAGGCCGATTTTTATATCGCGAATTAAATCCTGAAACCAGCCCCCGGGACCGTAGATATGAGATGGACGAAGAATGATCGCAGGAAAGTCCTTCGTTTTGTAAGCTTCGAGCAACATCCGCTCCGAAGCCTGTTTCGTTCTTCCATACTCGGTCTCCACATTCAAGGGTTTGTCTTCCGAAAGTAATTCTCCGTTTGCTTCTCCGACTACTACGGTGCTGGCAAATATAAAACGTTTTAATCCAAGGTTCGCAACGGATTCGAAAAGATTTTTCGTTCCTTCGTGATTCACCTTCCAGAGAAGTCGTTCATTTCTTTGTGTTGCGATTTCGGCGGCGAGGTGGATGATCGAGTCGAGCTTAATTCCTTCTAAAGCTTTCTTCAGAGAAAGAGGATCCCCGAGATCCGCAAGAATCGGCTGTAGTCCGAGTTTATGGGAGGCGGAAGCGGAGGATTCACTCCTTACCAGCGAATACAATTCGTGTCCTCCTTCTTTTTTTAAAAGATCTACGATTCGCTTTCCTAAAAAGCCGGTGGCGCCTGTGATTAATAGTTTCATGGATACACTCTTTACGATCCGAGATGGAATCGGAATTTTTACGATACTATACCGATCTCCGGCGTAACGCTTGAACGAATCTGCTCCGAGTAAAAAATTTTCCGTATTTTAAAGACCATGAATTTAAAATCTTTCCGAAGAATCGTTCGATTTTTCGGATTGCATGCGATCCTTTTTTTTTGATACTGGCTTAGATATGAATCCTACTACAAAGAAATTGCAGACTAAGCTGGCATTGATTCGGTTGCTTAAGGAAAATCGTAGGATGAGTTTAGAGGACCTTTCCAAATACTCGGGTATCAAAGAAGTTTCCGATTTAAAAAAAGAATTAGGTAAGCTTTATATGGTCGGCTCTTATCCGTACACTCCCGATCAACTCGTGGAAATCGATTACGACGGAGAAACTATCGGAATACGCTTACCGAATAGAATGGACGAAGGTTTAACGTTGAGCGTGAGAGAGTGGGCGACCTTGCGGACCCTGCTCTTGGAAGAGGAGCAAAAGGAAGTAAGTTCGGACCGGAGCGGCGTTCTCAAATCCGTTTTGGATAAGATTCATACCATTTTACCTTCTTCGGGAATTTTAGACGCGAAAGACTTAAAACAACAGATATCGGAAGCGATAAATTTAAATAAGGCTGTCCTGCTCGAATACCAAGCTCAGGGAGAAACGACGCCGATAAAAAGAAAGGTGGATCCATGGGCCTTATTCAATTATCGGGAAGAATATCTGATAGGATATTGCCATACGAGAAATGCGCCAAGATCGTTTCGATTGGATTCGATTTTAACCTTTTCGGTCAGTGCGGACGAAGCCGTTCGAGTTCCGGACCAGGAAAGAAGACAAGCCATTTCGCATCTAAAGGACTTCCTGAAAAAAACGGATAATGACGGATCGGTCGCCGAGATCTATCATACTTCGGACGTTTACTTTAATTTGCACAAAAGACTCGGATTGGAACGGACGAAAGAATCTTTAGAGCTGGGCGGGAATACATTCTATTTATCTAAAGCTAAAATTAGAAATGAAGATTGGTTTTTAAGCACACTGAAAGGATTCGGTTCCAACGTTATCATAAAATCGCCGCCGGCGTTACGGCAAAGGATTCTTGCCTATTGGAAGGAACAAATAAGGGCGCCGAAAAATTAGATATAGGTATCGATGCGGATTGATTTTTTTGCATCCTTCGTTGCAGTAGAATTCAGCAAATTTGATCCGATGGTTTATAAGATTCTTCCTTTATTATTTCAATTCTCCAAATTCTCAATCCTTCTCCCGAATCCAAGTCTGATAATGAATTGACTCGTGATCGAGGATTGTCCAAACAAGAATTACTTTGCTCTCTCCGGCTAAGATCAATCTAGGGTTGAAAATCCCGTACAAAAGACCCGACGGCTATCACGAGATCCGTAGCGTCTTTCTTCGAATCAATTGGGGGGACGATATTCGGATTGCACCCATCGATCCGGGTCTTTTTCAACTCGTATCCGAAAATCAAATCATCGATGAGAAGCGTTCCCTGTATGACGAGGTCTCCGAAAAAGGGGATCTCACTAAAAATATTCTGTACAAAACCTATCAAAAAATTCGATCTCAGTACCGGGAATTGCCCGGAGTTCGGATTCATATAACTAAAAGAATCCCACCTGCGGCAGGGTTGGGAGGCGGATCTAGTAATGCCGCCTCTCTATTATCTTTCTATTTCGGTTTAACCCAGGAATTCAGCTCGGACGGACTCTCCGATTTGGCGGCGAGCATAGGTTCGGATGTTCCTTTTTTTCTAAACGAAGGGCATGCGTTCGTTTCCGGAAAGGGGGAAGTCTTGGAAGATATCGAAGTTCATTCCGGACAGGGAATTTTGGCGCTGACTCCTCAGATTTTGTCCACGGCTGAAATGTATGCAGGTCTCAAAAAACCTTTACAAGCCGACCCTCCCTCGAAAAACTGGATTTCTCTATCCAAAGACGTCGGATTTGCTCTGAAAGAAGGAAATTGGGCGGATTTGGAGGGAAAGCTCGTAAACGACTTCGAGCCGTTAGCCTTCCAAACCTTTCCCGAACTCGGGGGATTGAAGAAGTGCTTTCTGGCAAACGGAGCCAGCTATTCCTCAATGACCGGTTCAGGATCTTGCATCTACGGATTGGTTCAAGGATTGGAGATACGGGATGAACTGCTCGCAAAAATGAGAGCGGAGTTTCCAGGTCTTACGTTTGTAAGCTTTAATTATTAAAGATAGAAACTGGGCCGTCGCCAAGTGGTAAGGCAGCGGTTTTTGGTACCGCCATTTCCTAGGTTCGAATCCTAGCGGCCCAGCCATTGTTCTACTTCACCGGATAACGAATGAATATCTCAAAGGAAGCTGTTGCTGTGGTACTTGCTGCAGGCAAGGGAACCCGCATGAAGACCGACCAACCTAAGGTCGCGGTTTCTTTGAACGGAAAACCACTCTTGATCCATGTCATCGACCATCTTCGCGAGTCGGGAGTCGGCGAAATCGTCGTCGTCGTCGGTTATAAAAAGGAAGAAGTGCAGGCCCTCTGCCTGGGAATTCCCGATTTAAAATTCGCAGAGCAGAAGGATCAACTTGGAACGGCTCATGCAGTTTTGAGTGCCGAGCATTCCATTAACGGACATAATGGCCCGATTTTAGTGGCTTGCGGGGACGTCCCCATGATTACCGGAGAGACATTCCGCTCCCTGATCGCAACGCATAATCAAAACGGGTTCTCCGCTACTCTACTTTCCGCGAAAGTGGATAATCCCACCGGTTATGGCCGAATCGTTCGCAACGAAAGCGGGGAAGTAATTGCGATCGTGGAAGAAAAGGATGCGGACGCAAATCAAAAGAAGATCGATGAGATCAATACCGGAACCTATGTTTTCGATTCCGAGGCACTGTTCGATTCGTTACGCAAGATCGGAAATAGCAATGCCCAAGGCGAGTATTATCTTCCGGACCTGGTAGCTTTGTATAAGAAGGAAGGAAAGAAATTGGGTGCAGTCGTGCTGAAAGACAGCGGGGAAAGCCAAGGGGTCAACTCCCCCCAAGATTTAGAGGCTCTCTCGGCTATCCTAAAGGGAGAAGTTCCTACAAAATGAGCCAATTAGCGGTATTCTCCGGATCATCCAATCGCACAATTACCGAAGAGATCTGTAAAGAGCTTCAAATTGCGCCTGGCAAAATCAATTTACGTAAATTTTCCGACGGAGAAATCGCCGTCAAAATAGAGGAGAACGTACGAGGTAGGGATATATTTCTTATCCAATCCACTTCGGCTCCGGCGAACGATCATTTGATGGAACTCCTGCTCATCATGGACGCCTTGCGAAGAGCATCCGCAAACAGTATCTCGGTCGTAATGCCTTATTACGGCTACGGTCGTCAGGATAGAAAGGTGGAACCTCGCGTTCCGATTTCGGCGAGGGTCGTAGCGGATCTAATCGAAGTTCAAGGCCCGACTCGAATGATTACGATGGATCTTCACGCCGATCAAATTCAGGGATTTTTTAAAGTTCCGGTGGATAATCTCCATTTTAACCCCGTTCTAGTGGAATATTTTCGTAATAAAAAAATCGATGATTTAGTCATCGTCTCTCCGGACTCGGGCGGTGCGGAACGGGCAAGGTCTTTCGGTAAAAAAGTGAATGCTACTTTAGCGATCATTGATAAGCGTCGTCCGAAAGCGAACGTGTCCGAAGTAATGCATGTTATCGGAGAGATAGAAGGAAAGAATTGTATCCTTCTGGACGATATGATCGATACTGCCGGTACGATTTGTAAGGCGGCCGACGCTTTGCTAAAGAACGGAGCAAAAAGCGTCTATTGTGCCGCAAGCCACGGAGTTCTATCGGGAGAGTCGATCGATCGATTAAATTCGACTCCGTTCATAGAAGTCGTTCTTTCGAATTCCATCGAAATTCCGGAATCCAAAAAGATTTCGAAATTAAAAACCCTCTCGGTTGCCCCGCTGTTTGCAGCGGCGATCCAGAGAATTTCAACCAACCAATCGGTAAGCGATCTATTTAATTAGGAAACAAGGGTAGGAACCATGAGCCACAAAATTACCGTTAAAAAGAGAACGGAAACCGGCAAGAACGTCAATAATCGCCTTCGTGCGTCCGGAATGGTGCCCATAAACATCATCGGTAGCGGGAAAGCTTCTTCCGGAGCCGTTAACGAAAAGGAACTGGATAAACTAGTTCATTCCGGAATTCGTCAATCCACTCTGATCGACTTAGAAATCGAAGGAGAAGGAACGCATAAGGTATATGTCAAGGAAATCCAAAGATTTCCCGAGATCGATCGGATTCGTCACGTCGACTTTTACAAAGTGGAGCCGGGCAAAAAGATCATCACCAAGATCGGAGTTCGCACGGAAGGACTTGCGAAAGGTTCCAAAATGGGAGGTCAGTTCGATCATCTCATTCACGAGATTCGAGTTAAGACCATTCCGGAAGATTTGTTGGAAAGCTTAGTTATCGACGTCTCGGACCTAGATGTAGGCGATTCGATTAAGGTAAGCCAGCTCAAGGTTCCTGCAAGTTGGGAAATTCTCGTAAACGGAGATCCGATCGTCGCTTCCGTTCTTAAAACGAAGGCTCTGCTCGCTCAAGAACGCGCCGATGCTAAAGAAGCGGCTGACGCAAAAACTAAAGTCACCAAAAAGGGTGGAAAATAATCAGGAACGTGCTCGGGTCTAAAACTTCGGAATACGGTACTCTATGAAGCTAATCGTCGGACTGGGAAATCCCGGAGACAAATATAATAATAACCGAGCGAATATCGGCTTCAAGATTCTCGACGTTATTGCGAATAACATTAACGTAGAGATCAAGACGAAGAAGAAAAAGTCTCTGATCGGAAGGGGAGATTTCGAAGGTGAGGAGGTGGTTCTTCTTAAGCCTCAAACTTTCAGCGACCTGTCCGGAGAGTCCGTACTGTACATCGCTTCCTTTTTGAAAATCCAAGTCCAGGATATCCTGGTCATCCACGAAGACTGGACCCTACCCTTGGGTAAGATCGTGGTGGATAAAGGAGCCAACGGTACGGAAAACGCCGGAGTAAAGTCCATCATTCAATCTTTGCGTTCCCCTAATTTTATTAGGATTCGGATCGGAATCGGAAACGATATTTTCGACGGTTCCAATTTGGAAAGCTTTTTGAAGGAAGATTTTCAACCTTTAGAGAATTTAAGTCTGATTCAGATTATTAACGATGCGGAAGCTGCAATTCGATCCATCAGCCTAGGCGATATCGAAGACGTAATCGAAAAATATAGACTTTGACCAAGACATTCGGTAAGGATATGGGCCTATTGTAGTTAGGCCCATAACTTAAAATGATTCCGTTTTTGAACCCGGATTCTCCTTTACTTTTCCGGAAAAAACCTGATTCTGAATTAAAGGAACTTTTTGAGAGAAAAGGCTTTCCAAGCAATATCTGTCCGAACTGGATTTCGCCGTTTCAAAGCGGTTTTTTTGGAGTCTAAAAATCAGACAACGGCGATCGGAAGGATCGCGGGGGTTAGAGCAATATGAATAACAATAATAAAGGCCTCAGATTACTAATTCTATTTATTGTGGGGATAGTCGTCGTCGCCTATTACGGACCCCAAATTAAAAACTACGTGGATCGAAGTCCCAAGTCGATTCCGTTCTCGCAATTTATGAATATGCTTGAACCCGACGGTTCTAAGCCGATCGGTAAACTTGTTAAGAACGCGAAAATACCCGGCTGCGAAAAATTGATTATGGAACGGGATGTGGTGGAAGGCTGTTACGAACCTATGGATTCCACTTCCAAAGAACCCGTTCGTTTCCGCACGACCATTGCGCCTATCGACAAGGAACTTCTAACGTCTCTTCGTCGCTCTAATATGGATTTTGAATTCGTTTCCGCCGAAGACGGTCGCGGTTTCGGAATGTTGAGTTCCTTCTTACTATTAGGAATCGTTGCAATATTCGTATTTTATTTCTTTATAATGCGCCAAGTTCAATCGACCGGTAACAAGGCGTTTTCTTTCGGCAAATCGAAGGCTAAACTTACCGTCGATCCGAAAGTAAAAGTCAGCTTTGCGGACGTGGCAGGCTGCGAGGAAGCCAAAACCGAATTGGTCGAAATTATCGAGTTCCTAAAGGACCCGAAGAAATTTCAATCCATGGGAGCTCGCATTCCGACCGGAGTTCTGTTAATCGGTCCTCCTGGTACCGGTAAGACTTTATTAGCCAGGGCCGTCGCCGGTGAGGCCGGAGTTCCCTTCTTCAGTATTTCCGGCTCCGACTTTGTGGAGATGTTCGTCGGTGTGGGCGCATCCCGCGTTCGCGACCTCTTCGATCAAGGTAAGAAGAATTCTCCCTGTATCATTTTTATCGATGAGATAGATGCGGTCGGTCGCCTAAGAGGAGCCGGCTGGGGTGGGGGACACGACGAAAGAGAGCAGACCCTAAACCAAATGCTTGTAGAGATGGACGGTTTCGAAAAGAACGAAGGCGTAATCGTTATGGCCGCTACGAACCGCGCCGACGTGCTCGATCCGGCTCTATTAAGGCCAGGGCGTTTCGATCGTCAGGTAATGGTGGATCTTCCGGATTTAAACGGTCGGGAACAGATTTTGAAAGTTCACTCTAGAAAAGTTCCTTTGACTAGCGATATTTCTTTGAACTCGATCGCAAGAGGTACGCCCGGTTTTACCGGAGCGGACCTTTCTAACTTAATCAATGAGGCCGCTCTACTTGCCGCTCGTAAGAATAAGAAGCGAGTGACTCAAGATGAATTAGAGGAAGCTCGCGACAAGGTGATGATGGGTCCGGAACGTCGTTCTTTCTTTATTTCCGAAAAAGAGAAGGAAGTGATCGCCTACCACGAAGCGGGCCATGCGATTTTAGGAACCCTCTTAGCATATACGGAGCCGGTACATAAAGTCACCATCATTCCGAGAGGAAGAGCGCTCGGGTTAACTCAGTCTCTTCCGACGGAAGATAAGCATATTCATACGAAAGCGTATTGGCTGGACCAAATCGTAGTCTGTATGGGCGGCTTTATTGCGGAAGAATATAAATTCAAAATGACTTCGACCGGTTCTAGCAACGATATTCAACAAGCGACCAATATAGCTAGACGTATGGTTTGCGACTGGGGAATGTCCGAAAAACTCGGAACGATCAATTATGGTAGCGGGCATGAGAATCCCTTTGTCGGTCGGGATATGGGCCAAAGCAATAAAACGACTAGCGAAGAATTTGCGGCTTTGATAGATAAGGAAATCCGGGATATAGTTCAGACTTGTTTAAATAAAGGTCGTGAATTAGTAAGAAAGAATTCGGCTAAGTTTGAAAATCTTGCTAAGGCTCTTTTAGCGAAGGAAACGGTGAATCACGACGAGCTTATGGCTATCGTTCACCCGGCCAACGAGGAGCCGCGTAAAAAAACGGAAAAACCGGCTAAGAAAGAAAAATCTTCAGGAATTCCTACGAAACCGGCTTATTCAACCGGGGTGGAATGAATTATTGGCTTTTTAAAACCGAGCCGGATGCGTTTTCCATCGATGATCTAAAAGCTTCTCCGGGGAAAACCGCTCCCTGGGAAGGCGTCAGGAATTATCAGGCGAGAAATTATTTAAGGGACCAGGTCAAAAAAAAAGACTTGGTTCTTTTCTATCATAGTAGTACAAAACCGACTGCGATAATGGGTTTAGCGGAGGTTGTAAAGGACGGATATCCGGATCATTTCGCCTTCGACCCCAAACATAAGTACTACGATCCTAAGAGTAAGCCGGATGCGCCTACTTGGTACATGGTCGATCTGAAATTTAAAGAAAAATTTTCTCGCGCAATTTCCCTGGAAGAATTAAAATCCCACGGGAAACTGAAGGATATGGTGCTCTTGCAAAAAGGGGGCCGCCTATCGATTCAACCGGTTAGTCGAGAACAATTTTTTTACGTCTGCAATTTAGCCGGGGCGAAGAACCTTCCCGGTTGAGGGGGATTCTTGGTCAATTTTTTCCGGAAAGTCCGGAATGCGGCTCTAGTTTGCTTTCTTTTCCTGAGCATACCGATTTATGTTCTAGGAGCGGAGGAAGTCCTACCCGTATACCCACTCTCCGGCCATATGTCCGGAATCGCGTTAAATAAGTTTATGCTTATTCGCTCCACTGATCGCGATTCCGAACAAAACAATCAATCTCAAGCGATCGAGGTAGATCAGGCATGGACGCCCGTGACCAAGGATAGCCTTTCATTAAGTTTTACTGATGAGATATTCTGGCTCCGATTTAAGGTAAAATCTCCTAAACAGGAGGGAAGTTTCAATTGGTATCTGGTGTTGAACAATCCAGGTATGGAAAATCTTATGATTTTTCAGAGGGAAGAATACGGACCATCTGCCTGGCGTGAAATCGGAAGAGATCAACGTATTTCTTATATGAATCCCGCTTATGCCATCGAGACGGATTCGAATTCGGAACATGAATTTCTGGTTAGAGCTTCCAGTCGTCGTTCGGTAGTTCTCAATTTTCAAGCCTGGTCGCCGCTAGAGTTTTCGAGTCGAATCCAAACGGAGAATTTACTTCTGGGTGTTTTTTTCGGCGCAATCGGAGTCATGTTAGTATATAACGGATTTCTTGCATTCGTCGTAAAGGATTCCAGTTATTTTTTCTACGTTTTCTATCTTCTATTCTACGCGCTTTGGCAACTTGCAGTGTCGGGAATCGGAGCCCAATATCTAATTCGTATTTCCCCGATCGGCTGGAACGATTATCTCGTCGGCTTTGCATTTCTTTCCGTTGCGTTCTCGCTTTTGTTTACACGATCTTTTTTACACATGGAGCGGGAGACAGGCTGGAAGGATTGGGCTTTCCTAATCTTATCGGTCTTTGCCATATTAGGTTTCTTTGTTTCTTTAATTCCTTCGGCTTACGGTTTTATGATGAAAGCCGTCTCTTGGTATCCGTTTCTGGCTGCCGGTTTGGTCGTCTATTCCGGTTTTTTACGACTCCGCAAAGGCTATCGCCCTGCTCGTTATTTTCTACTTGCATGGTCGGTGCTGATCGCATCCGTTTTAGTTACCGCGATGCGCAATCTTTCTTGGATTCCGGATTCGTTCTTCGCTCATTGGTCGGCTCAATTCGGTTCGGTTATCGAAATGACTCTACTATCGTTTGCTCTTGCGGATAGAATCAAAACTTTGGAAAAGGATTCTCTCCAGGCCAGACTCGAAAACTACGATAGTCAGCTCAAGTTGACGGAGATTGAACAAGAGCTGAAAATTGCCCGCGAATTGCAGGAAGCGATTCTTCCCGATCAACTTCCGCAAGTACCCAATTTAAAATTATCCGTTAGAAGCGAATTTGCCAGTTCCGTCGGAGGGGATTTTTACGATTTTCATTACATAGGTTCGGATAAATTGGGAATTTTTCTTTCCGACGTTTCCGGTCATGGAATTCCCGCGGCCATCATCGCTTCGATGGTAAAGTTGGCTTTTTCCATAGAGGCCAGAAACCATGAAGACCCTGCGGAAGTTTTACGGAATATAAATCGTTCTTTGAGCGGTAAATACGGAAAACATTATATAACTGCGGCCTATTTACTCGTCGACGGATCGACCGGAAAGGTGACGTATTCGAATGCGGGACACCCACCGTTAGTCGCCATTGCCAGAAGTTCCGGTACGGCCAAAGAGATATATTTGCCCGGTTGGATAATGGGAATGGATCCGAGTTTAAAGAATTCGGTAAAGGAGTTTCAGCTGGAACCCGGCGACCGACTAATCATTTATACCGACGGAATAACCGAAGCTAGAAATAATAAAGGAGAGATTTTCGGTTTTCAAAGGTTTTATAAATTGCTCGGAGAGAATATCGGTTTGTCCGGAGAAATCATGGCCGAGGCCTTGTTTAAAACCGTACGGGAATTTACGGGAAACCGGAAGCATTTTGAAGACGACCTTACGCTGATCGTCTTGGATTTTCAGCCGGCTCCCGAAGTAAGTCCCGTAACGGAAGCTACTTCAATCCTTTCAAAAAACTAATAAGTTCGTTAGGAACTTGAATCGGCCTTTTTCTATAACTTTTCTTATATTCTTTTTTGTATTCCTTATGGCAGTTTTTGCACGAGGATTCGAGATCTCCGCTAGCGATGGCCGTGTCGGTAATTTCCTTCCATTTCGTTTTTTGATCATCTAAAGCGAAATTCGGAACTTCTTTCAGGATTCTTTCTAATCCGGTTTTATCGCCTTTCTTAGCTTTTTTGGAAAACGGTTTGGTATAATCTTCCATAAAATCATGAAGAGTAGTTTCGGTTGTTCCGGCTTGAGCGGAAAGGGAGAAATTAGCGCCTACTAGGAGAACGACTCCAATCATAAGATATAAGCGGAGATTTCGTTTTTTCATTATAACCTCGGTCTAAGAATTTTACTCATTTTCCCGGTTTTCAATATGCAGAAAAGCCATTTCTAACGCAAATCGGGTAACAAATATCGAGAGCGAATATGCATTTTTTATGAACGAGTTTGGAATTGAACGGGTCGCAAAAGATCAGTTAGATATTATACATAAGCTAAACGATCGCATTTACCTTTGCTGCGGAATAACGTTTTACCTTGATTCCATCCGACTGCTGCCGAGCTTTATTCCGTTATAATTCGGTTCCCTAAATTTTAATCTTTGTAGATAAAGGAATAGAATATCCTTTTAAAAATCTCCGTCAGAATAAAGTACGCGATTACGATTCCCGCCATGGCAAAGTAGAAAGACGCGGGTAAGGGAGTGAATCCGAACAAGGCCGAGACCGGAAGATACGGTAGAGCCAACGTCAGGATCAGGACGAAAGAAGTGGCTAATAACAGATAGAATCCCGGCATACTTTTATAGAAGACTTTTCTCGTTCGGACTACGAGTACTACGAGGGTACCGGAGACTACGGATTCGATGAACCATCCCGATTGAAATTCCTTTTCTCCCGCATCTAACACGTATAATAATACGCCGAATGTAGCGAAATCGAATACGGAACTGAGCGTTCCGAATACGAACATGAATTTCCGGATTGCAAGAATATCCCATTTTCTAGGCGATATGATCCATTCTTTATCGACGTTGTCCGAAGATATCGTCATTTCGGGAAGGTCGGTTAATAAATTCGTTAAGAGAATTTGTTTCGGAAGTAACGGGAGGAAACTTAAAAATGCGGACGCTCCCGCCATACTGAGCATATTTCCGAAATTTGCACTCGTTGCCATAAATACGTATTTTAAAGTATTTGCAAACGTCATTCTGCCTTGTTTAACTCCGTTAAGAAGGACGTTTAAATCGTTATTTAAAAGTACGATATCCGCCGCTTCCTTGGCAACGTCCACTGCGTTCGCGACTGAGATTCCTACATCCGACGCGTGGAGTGCGGTCGCATCGTTAATTCCGTCTCCTATATATCCGACTACGTGACCGGTTTTTTGCAGGGACAGAATGATTCTTTCTTTTTGGTTAGGCTCTATCTCCGCAAATACGTCGGTACGATCCGCCTGCCGTTGAAGAGCTTCGTCACTCATGCTCAGAAGTGCTGAGCCGGTCAATACTCTTGGATTTTTAAAACCGACGGATTCGGCGACTTGCTTAGCGATTAGATAATTATCGCCCGTTATGATCTTTAGGGAAATGCCTAAGTCGTTCAACTCCTTGATCGTTCGGTCGATGTTCGAGATAATCGGATCGGATAGAGTCACGAACCCTTGAAATATCATATCATCCTCGTCTGCTACCGTAACACCGGTACGATTCGGCAAGGACTTGATCGCAATTCCTAGAGTTCTAAATCCTTTAGAACTCAATTCTTTATATTTCGATTCGACGGTATCCCGAACCGCTTCGATCGGAATCGGCTTACCATCCGAACCTTGCACGAACTTTGATACATTCAAAACGGTCGTTAAGGCTCCCTTGCAAATTAGGACCGTTTCAATTCCATTCGAAGCTAAAATACCGATTCGTTTTCGGGAAAAATCGTAGGGAACTTCCGCAAGGTACTCGAATTTATCCGCGCCCTCGATCGACAGAGAGGAAATTGCGGAATCGATCGGGTTGTTAAATCCTTTTTGCAGTCTCGAATTGATCGACGCGTAGAATAAGGACAGTTGATTCTCTTGGCCTGAATAATCTAGAGTATTTTGGACCTTGACTCTCCCTAACGTTAAAGTTCCCGTTTTGTCGGAACAGAGAACATCCATACTTCCGAAGTTTTCGATGGAACTTAGTTTTTTTACGATGACCTTTTTTTGGGCCATCCTTGTCGCTCCTTGAGCAAGATTAACATTGATGATCGCGGGCAATAGTTGTGGAGTCAGTCCGACTGCGATCGCTAGTGCGAAAAGAAAAGAATCGACTACGGGTTTCTGCAGCAGTATGTTGATTCCGATGATTACGAGCACCAACACCATCGTGATTTCCATAAGCATATAACCGAATCGTCTAACGCCGCGCTCGAATTCGGTAATCGACTGCGTCTTTTTCAAGGTATTCGCAATCTTTCCGAACTCGGTCTCAAAACCCGTTTTTACGATAATCGCTTTTGCGGAGCCGCTGACGACATGGGATCCGGTAAAGAGAACGTTCGTACGTTTGGAAAGCGGAGTGGACTTGGGTAATCGGTCTTCGGTCTTTTCCACAGGAAAGGATTCTCCCGTTAAAGCGGCCTCGTCCATATACAACCCGTTCGCTTCGATTATCAACGAGTCGGCGGGGATAACATCGCCTACCGTGAGAGAAACGATATCTCCGGGAACGATCTCTTCGAAATTCGTTTCGGACCAAGTGCCATTTCTTATTATATTCGCGTTTAAACGAATCATCTCTAGCAATTTATTTACCGAATCGGATGCGCCTTTTTCCTGCCAGAAGCCGAGTATGCTACTGATTAGAACGATTGAAAAAATAATATACGAATCCGTTCTGCCTCCTAAATTCCAGGAAATAAAGGCCGCACCTAGTAAAATCAAAGTAATTGGACTTTTGAATTGGCTTAAAAGCAATCGTAGGCTGGTAGCAGAACGTGAAGATTTTAGAATATTCCTCCCGTAGATTTTTTGCCGTTCCTTGGCCTCTTCGTTCGTAATTCCTTCGAGAGAACTGGATAATACGGTAAAGATCTCCCCTTTTGAATAGGTCCAAAACTCTTTCATGATCGGATTCGTCTTATTCATAGGTAATCTTGACTAGTTGCTTTGCTCCGAGAAACTCGGGTCCAAAACGACTTCAACGGGGAAGTTACCGTAGTTAAAGAAAAAGAGCGTCGAGCGCGATGAGATTTTTTTAAAATCCGGCGTTTAGTTTTATTCTGAATTTTTATGGCATCGGTCGACATTTTTATTCTAAGACGGGACATTTTGGATCGAATGGATAATATTTTCTTCGGTATCCTTAACGGATTCGCGGGCTTCCGGCGTTCAGGAAACCGAATCCATGAACGATTTTTTTCCGTATTGCATCCCGGTTCGTTCTTCGGATATAGAAAGGGAAGTATAATAATAGGATGACTCCGATTCCTAGGATCTGAAGCGATAGCAAATAGAAAGGCCATTCTCCTAAATAATCCAAGAATGATCCGTTGGCCGGTTTATATCTTAGAAAACCGTAATTTGTATCGAGTCGGAAATCCAAAAGTAAAGCGACGATAAAGTATATTTGACTGTATAGAAATACTCGCCCAATGGATCCTTTCCGCGGGTATAATTTAAGACCGAAAACCAAATATAAGGCGGCAATAATCAATCCGGAATGTCCGATGAAGAATAAGAAGAAGTAAGCGTGCGGGAAATTAAACTGCAAATTCGGAGTAATTGCCGCCTGTATAGATCCGCCTAAAACCCAAAAGTAAGAAAGCTCGGAGACAGTCCTTTTGCGAGTAATCAGCGCTAACGTGGTTGCGATCATTGCCCAATCGCAAAACTCCATCGGAAGATCATACCGGAGATCCCAATATCCCTTGCCGATTCTATACAGGACGTACACCAACGCATTCAGTACCAGTACGGCCGCAATTCCAGAGCCGATCCGGTTGACCGTTTCCTTTTTTTGTACGGATTTTGCGATCCAAATCGACAAAACGGATAAAAAAACCGTAATTATTAAGATAATGTAATGTTCCAAGGACCCGATTATCGGTTTCATCCCTTTTTGCCTTCGTCAATTTTTCTCTCTCCGTTCTTGATCCGTATTGCCGGCGAAAGAAACGTTAAAGAAACCTGAGAATTTAGCAACGAATCAAGGAGGTTTGTCGTCATGGTTTCTGAGGCCTATATACGAGTCTGCATACGTGTACGATAACCGATTCCATAATATTTTTCCATGCGATAATCGTTAAACTGTGTTATGGCGAAGATGATAATTATCAAGATTAGACGGTTTGCTCGCGGAGGACAGAACATTGATAAGCCAAGTTTCCGTGCAGATGACAGAAGACGGAGGTCAGAGGACAGAACATTGGTGGTCAGAGTTTCCACGTAATAGAGAATGATTCTTATGTTAACGGTGGATTTTTCCTCTACTTCGGTAATTTTTCCAACCTCGAGCCGCTTCTGTCCAGCGTGAGCAAAGCGAACGCGTCTGTCTTTCAGAGGACAGAAGACAGAGGACTGAGGACAGAACATTGATGAGCCGAGTTTCCATGCTCTATGGAAAGATTCCTGCATTACAGTAGATATCTCCTCTACTTCTATAACCTTCACAACATCGAGCAGCTACTGTCTTGAGGTGCGCCAGGCAAAGTCTGGGATTTCCAATGGAGGGAAGGCCTCCATCCTGCTCATTGTTCCTTCGGCAGGTAGCGAAAAGAGCCTTTGTAACGGTAACGGAACAAAGGAAGCCTCTCGTAGCAAAGAAATGAGCCATAGCGAAAGCGAACCAATGCTTGAAGCCTCGTAACAGAAATAAGTGGTATTAGCCAGTCTCTCTGATATGATGAAGCTTGGAATCGACAAGGTAGAAATGAACAAATGCACTTGTCGGAATACTCGGGGTAAAGTTGGATAGCGCGTTTCGAAGGAAACCCCAGGAACCTGGGAGATCCTTATTTGTGCTTAAATGCAACAAGTGTAGAGAACGAATAATTTACATTTGGCGAATAAGGAAGTCGGAAGAACTCATAGTAGCGAAGAACTGGGGTAATGCTCAGGGAGCGAAGGGGTTCTTATAGAGAATGCTTAGAAATTAAAGGAGTAAGACCGCTTGATGGAAACATCCACTACGGAAATAGATAAGAACCCATTGAATCATGATGGCTTATCGGAAAAACTAACTCAATTAAGATCCAAGCTCTACCAAAAAGCGAAAGCAATGAGGTACAGTCCTTAAAAGAGCCGAATGCGGGAAATCTGCACGTTCGGTTCGTTGAGGGGGATGGAAGTCTAACAGACTTCCATCTCTACTCTACTCCTCCGTCTTCTGTAAGCGGCAACGATGCGGAGGGTGCGAAGCAGTCGCAGCGTTTGCGGATAACGGTTTATGTTAATAGAAAGAGTCGCTGAGACCGTAGCGAACGCGGAGCCCGGAGCAGCGTGACCCGAACGAAGAGAGGGGACCGCCCAAAATTCAATCCAACAATCGATTCCATTCCTGGTCGTAATATCGAACCAAGGATTGATTGTCCAGTCGGTTAGTTTCCACCGGAAGGCGGGACATGTCCTCCGGAAAGTCCGAAAGAGTTTCCAATTCCGTAATATTTAAGAAACGTAATTCTTTCGGAAGATCCCGTTTATAATCCGGTAATTGCCGTGTCCCCGCTAAGACGAATCCCCATTCGCCGAAGGAGGGAACGTAGACGTGTAAGGGCCTTGTTTTGAACCCGGACTCTCGCAGGGTCGCTTCAATGCACCAAAACGACATTCTTGCAAATAACGGAGAAGTGGACTGAATTTCGACGATCGACAGCGGATTCAATCTTCGTTTTAAACTTTTATAAAATGCGGTGGTATATAATTTTCCGATGGAAAAATTGCTAGGATCCGGAAAGTCGATTAAAACCACGTCGAAAGTTTCGCCCGATTCCTCCAGCCAAAGGAAAGCATCCGCATTTTGTATTTTCACTCTCGGATCGGTAAGGCTGGAACGGTTGATTTGGGTTAATAATGATTGTTGTGCGAAAAGCTTGGTCATTTCCGGATCCAGATCGACCAACGTCACATTTTGCACGTTAGGATACTTTAGAATTTCGCGTACTGCGAGACCGTCACCTCCTCCTAGCACGAGAATTCTCTTCGGGTTGGGGTGCGACAACATGGCCGGATGCACTAAAACTTCGTGATATCTGTATTCGTCTCTCGAGCTAAATTGCAAATGCCCGTTTAAAAAAAGTCTAAGTTCGCTTTTGTATCGAGTCACTATGATCTTTTGAAAACGAGTCTGTTTCGAGTAAACGATTTCATCGGTGTAAAGATTCTCCTCGCTATAAGTGGTAATGGATTCCGCAAAGGCTAATCCCAGGGACAAGAACGTTAGGACGATTACGGATTTGCTTCGCAACAGATTCTTTTCCCTTTCCGATAGGGGAAGCATCCAGGTTCCCCATAGAGCGGTTCCGGCATTTAGAATTCCGAAGAAAAAGGAAGTCCTTACCATTCCTAATTTGGGGGCAAAGAAAATCGGAAAGGCCAAGGATGCGAGGAGGGCGCCCGCATAATCCAGGCTCAAGACCTTGGAGACTAAATCCCGGAAACCGAGTTTCTTTTGCAGAATGCGAAGCAGCAAAGGAATTTCCATGCCGACTAGAATTCCCACTACGACCACGATCGCGAAGAGAGGGATTTGAAAGATTCGAGTATGTCCAAAGCTTAGGAATAGCAATGCGGCGCTCGATCCGCCTAATAATCCTAAGGCGAGTTCGACTTCGAGAAATTTGGGCACAAGGTCGTTCAAAAGATACCGGGAGAGCCAGCTTCCGATACCCATGGAAAATAAATAAACACCGATGACTAGGGAGAACTGAGTGACCGTTTCTCCGAGGAGGTAACTTGCGACGGTCCCGGCTAAAAGTTCGTAAACGAGACCGCAAGAAGAAAGGATTAATACGGAAACTAATAGCGCCCGTTGCAGATTATTTTCCTCCGGAATACGTCGAGAACCAATTATAATGAGATCGATAGATACCCGGATTTTGTCTTACCGTCTTAGGAACCTTCGAAATAGTTTCGTATTCGGTAGAAGCTCCACCAGTTCGATACTGGGAATAAAATCCGAAGGCCATCGATGCGGCGAATAAGGGGTAAAGTAAGCCTTTTAAAAAATTCGACATAAACTCTTTTTAACCTCTTCGGCTTTCGAAGGAGTAACTTCGAAAGAAGGTATATATTAAGGGAATCCAAAGTAGAATTCCGAAGATGAAGAAAGGTGCCGGACTCATCACGTCTCGAATCACTTTCACTTTATAGTTGGCTCCCGCCCCGTAACGAAAGTCCGATTGAGTTTCTAAGCGTAAGTAGTAATGTCCGGGTGGAATTTCCGCCAGAGACTTCGAATCCGACTTGGAACCTTCCGACCAGGATTCTCCGTCGTCTACTCCGTGATAGTAGCTGGTTTCGACGGAAGTATCATAAGCGGTATCGGTATCGGCATCGATTAACGCCAGCGAGAAATACATATATTTATTATCTAGATCCGGCGCTTCCAGTTGGATTTCGACGTTATCAGAAGGGTTTCCGGGAATTTCAAAAACATCCGTGACGAAGGAGTTATCCTTATAGTTCGGAGATCCGATATCGGTTCCGGGTACGGACGTTTGGGTATAATGGAAGGTACCTTCGAACACGGTCAGGTTCTTTGATTTTAAACAACCATATACTTGAAGTAAGAAGAAGGCGGTCGTTAGCACGGCTGCTACGAGCAAATTCCGTTTCAACCGGATCTTAAACGGATTCGGTTGGCAAGCACCGATATCCTCAGGGCGCTGCAATTTAGACGCGACCTCGAGAGGCACAGCGGCTTTCATTTCATCGAACGGAACAAAAGTCCCTTTTGACCAAAAAATTTCGCGATCCGTTCTTTCGGAAGAAAGCATGTACGGAGGAGAGGTAAAATCCTCTATTTCCGCTTTTTCTCCCGCTTGGACTCTCCAGTAGAATTCACCGAGTGCAAGATCGGTATTAGAATCGGATCTTCCGTACCAACTATATTTTTCCTTGCCGAAAATTCTTTTTAATCCCGGAGCCCATTTAGGAATTCCAAGTAAAGGTTCAAAATAGGTCCAGTTTAGGTTGTTTTCGTTTAACCAAGCATACCCGCCGGGGTAATGGAGCAGGTAATCGGTCCATTCGAATGTCTCCCCATCTTCTTCGGTGGATTTTCGAAGAATTCCCAGTACCTTCGATTCCGGGTGATTCGGTAACTTGATAGGAGTTCCTAGAGGTAAGAAAATTCCTTCTTTAGAAACGTTCTCGAATTTTGCGATGACTTTCAAATCGTCCCGCTCGGTGTCCATTACGGTTCCGCAATATTCGCATGCAATCGATTTGGAAAAATCGGGTCTGAGTTGACTGAGGGAAGCCCCGCATCCGACGCATTGTATGGAACGAGCTTGGATTTGTCCCGCGCCGTACGCGATCGCATTCTCTTTTAGATTTCTGAGATGAAGCTCTTCCAGCGTAGCGGAATCCCCAAGGAAAAAGAGGGGCGGATTTTCGGAATAGTCGATCGTTGCGAAGCGACCTTCTTCATTCGCTAGATCCAACAAGACCGCCGTATATCCTGTTTCGAATCCGATAGGGAGTTCCCCTTCTCCTCCTACACATTCGGCAGTCATGATTTCTTTTAGAGTCCAGGTTCCGTCGAGATTGAACGTATCACCCGGAGTTAATCGGTCTTTTTTTCCTCCTGCCTCGTATACTAGGATGGGATCTTCTTTTTCGGGAGCCGGTATCTGAGGAAAACGATCCGGTTGGATTTTAGAATCCAATTTCGTATAAAAATATGTTCCTTGTGCTTCCCCGATCCAAGCGGTATTTCCACCGTCTTCTGCAACGTACCATTCATTCCAGAATCCGAGATCGAATTTTAGCTGAATTCTGCCTAGGACCCGAAAGTTCTTATTTTGAAACGTTCCTTCGGTTCCGATTTGGATAAGAGTATTATCATCCGCTAACTCTCCGGACGTTCCGATTTTTTCGAGTTTTACGTCGTTTTTTAGCGAGAGAGTCCTGCAACTCGAGCAAATTGCGTATACGGACGCTTTATTAACGAATGGTACGGGGGCTCCGCAATTGGGACAAGTTAGTTCCGGCACAAAGGAAGGAAATACCGTTACGAAGACTCGTTGTCAATCCTGGTTTTGTTTCGATGAAAAGAAATTTCCAATTAAGTCGAGCCGTTTTTAGGGAGTTAGGCTTCGTTTTGCCTGACGACGTTGGCGATTTAAGCCCGGATCGATTTCACCCAATGATTTTTCGAGTTCTTGCAAGGCCGGAGTCTCCCAGGTGGCTTCGTAGAGATTTTCGGAGTCGAAAATCATGAAATTATTATCGAAGTGAATTCGGGAATATTGATCCGCTTTCGAGAACATCGCTCGATTGATCTCATTATAAACTTCTTCGAATTCGTGGGATTGCAAATCGGGCTGGAAATCGGACAAAAACTTGAGGGAAAGCAACACCATATACTTACGGGATTGCTTCAATAACTTTAAGGATTCGTAAAGATATTGGGTTTTGATACCGGGCAGATAAGGTCTAGTATTATCGGCGATCGTCTTCTTAATCCCCGCCGCTCCTAATTCCCTGTACCCGATTTCCAACTGATGAGTCGCCTCGGCATCCTTTGTTCGAAGGGCGTATTTCGCCAAATGGTCCAACTCTCGTCGTACCTGAAATCGATACTTCTCCACTGCGCCGGAATATAGAACGACTAAAAGTCGCTGCGTTTGTCTCATTTCGTCGTAGGAATGGGGAAGATCGAATTGAAGATAAAGGGTAAGGGTTTCGATATGATGCTGGATGCAACGACGGTACAATGCCTTATCGTCCGCGCTTCCGAAGTTCGAGACCGTACTATTGATCGCCCTGAGATGGAATTCGTTTTCCTTCAATCCGTGTTCGACTCGAAGTAATGCGGTTGCCCGATTGCTGTCTATATCGGCTTCGATCCCGTCCATCGGAATGCCGAGCAAAATCGGTAATCCGAATAAAATTAAGCCAAGTCGAAACTTGTTTGCGGGGAAGCCTAGCATACTCTAATTTTCGGTTTTTAAGGGGGGTGAAATTGACCTCGGGGCTCGATAAGAACTAGTTCACGAATTTCATCCTTATGTCCGATTCGACGTAGAACTATCGGCCGGAATTCGTCTTTTATTTTCTTTTTAAACGTAAGGCGTTGCCCACGACCGAAACGGAACTAAACGCCATCGCGGCGCCGGCGATCCAAGGCGCTAGGTAGCCGGCTGCAGCGATCGGAATACCGAATGCATTGTATGCCAAGGCCCAAAATAAATTCTCCCTGATATTGCGCACCGTCGCTCTGCTGATCCGTATCGCATCCGCCAATCTTCTCAGATCGCCTTTTACGAGCACCACTCCGGCGGTTTCCATAGCGATATCGGTTCCGTTTCCCATTGCGAAACCGACTTCCGCCTTTGCCAGGGCTGGTGCGTCGTTGATTCCGTCTCCTGCCATTCCGACTTTTTTCCCGGTCGATTGAATACTTCCTATAACATCAGATTTTTCTTTTGGATGTAAAGATGCACGGACTTCGGTAATACCGAGTTTGGACGCGATACTTTCCGCTGTAAGTTTATGATCTCCCGTTAAGAGCACTAATTCCAAACCCAGGTGATTGAGTTCATCGACGGCTTCTTTCGTGGTGTCTTTCAATTTATCTTGAAGGGAAAGGATTATCCAGGAAGGATTAACTCCCTCCACTTTTCCCCAAACCACCGTTTTTCCTTCGGCTTCCCAGGCTTTGCTTTGGGTGACCAATTTAAGAGGGAGGTCCTCGATATTGGAAGAAAGGAATTCCGCCTTACCTACCATTACGGATTCTTCCTTGATACGAGCCCGCAGCCCTCCTCCCGGCTCTGCTCGAAGGTCGGTCGGAAGTTCTATGTGCAGCCCTTTTTCTTTTCCATATTCTACGATTGCCTTGGCCAATGGATGTTCCGAAGCGGATTCGGCCGAAGCGATTTTCCGCAAAATCTCCGATTCCCCGATTCCGGTCGTGAGAATTCCGTCAACTGCAGGTCTCCCTTCGGTTAACGTACCGGTTTTGTCGAATGCGAGTACTTCCAAGGTCGCTGCAGTTTCGAGGGCTTCGGCATTTCTAAATAAGATTCCCTGGCTGGCGGCTTTTCCGGTACCAACGAGAAGGGAAACGGGAGTCGCAAGACCCAAAGCACAAGGACAAGCAATTACGAGAACTGCAATCGATTTCTCTAATGCACTTCCCAAGATTCCGGGTTCCAACAAAAAATACCAGAGAATAAAATCCAAGATCGCGATGAGAACCACCGATGGAACGAAAACCGAAGAGATTTTGTCCGCGACTCTTTGAATCGGTGCTCTTGACGCTTGCGCGTCTTCGACGGTCCGAATAATGGAAGAAAGAAGCGTATCCGACCCCACTTTATCCGCTCGGACGATCAACGCACCGTTGCCATTGATCGTCCCGCCCATGACCTGAGATCCCGGGTATTTTTCGACAGGGAGACTTTCTCCCGTTAACATCGATTCATCGACGGCGCTGGATCCGGAAAGCACGATTCCATCGGTGGGCATTCTTTCTCCGGGGCGTATATGAATCTCGTCACCCGGATTCAGATACTCGGAAGGAACTTCGATCCATTCTTCCCCTTTCCGTATTCTCGCGATTTCAGGCTTTAATGCCAGTAAGGATTGTATCGCTTGCGAACTTCTACCTTTGGCAACTGCCTCCATCCATTTTCCCCCTAGTAAAAACGTGAGCAATACCGCGGACGTTTCGTAATACAAAGGCGGAACCATCGAATGAGCCGAGTGATCATCCGTTATAAGAAAAAACGGATTTCCGTTCGCAATTCCGGTAACAAAACTGATCGTTAAACTATACCCGAAAGCCGCAGTCGTTCCGAGAGCCACTAGCACATCCATATTCGCGGCGCCGTTTCTTAAGGCTCGGAAGGCGCCTCGATAAAAAGGAAATCCGATCCAAAATTGGACCGGAGCGGCAAAAACGAATTGAACCCAGGGATTCATAAGTAATCCGGGCAGAGGAAGGAATGAGAGAAACTCGAAATGAGAGACCATCGAATAAAGTAAGGGAAGCGAGAAAAAAGTAGATAATAAAAATCTAATTTTTAAGGAATTGATCTCGTGTTGATGGGTTTTGGTTACTTCGGCGGAATTCTTGTCGGTATGCTCGGAGGCTTTATATCCGAGTGACTCGACTTTTGCGAGCAGTTCTAAAGTCGTAGTTTCGGGGTTATGACGCACGAAAGCGGTCTCTCTCGCAAAATTGACTCTCGCTTCCGATACGCCCGGTATTTTGGACAGGCCTTTCTCGATTCGCAAAGCGCAGTTCGCGCATGTCATGCCGAATAAATCGAGCGTGACTTCTTCCATACCTTGAGTTTTATTTGCTGTCATGTTAATTATAATTTCCCTTAAACGAATACAACTGTGAGAGTATCGTCACGTTTTAAGAGCTTACTATGCGACGTTACGGAACATTCGGTTTCGTCTTTGCAATTTAAATATTCTTAATGGACAAAAGAGTATACCCTTCTTCCCGAATCGCATTCGAAAGGTCGGCTTCGGTGGAAGCACTTTCTATTTTAGCGATGCCCGTTTTTAGGTCGATTTCGATCTTCGCTTTCGGATCCATTTTCTGAATCGCTTTTTTTATCGTGGACATGCAATGATCGCAGGTCATTCCGTCTATCTTTAGTTCTCTCATTCGAGTTTTCTCCTCTATCGCTACGGCAAAGTTTAAAGCTTACCGCCGTGGGAAGGTCAATAGGCTAAACCAAAAAAAGATAAAAAAAAGAAAAAAAGTAACTTTTCTTCAATCCTTCCCATTATTGGAATGTTTTACGATTAAAAGAATTCTTAATTCGGATATAAATTATGAACATCGGCGAGCTGTCTAAACTTACCGCGATCAGCGCAAAATTAATCAGACATTACGAATCTACCGGACTCATTCCAAAAGCCTATCGAACCGAATCGGGGTATAGAATCTACGGAGAAAACGACGTTCACACCTTGAGATTCATCAAGCGTGCCCGGGGGTTAGGTTTTTCTTTGAAGGAGATTAAACAGCTTTTAGGGTTATGGAGAAATAAATCCAGAGCCAGCGCTCAGGTGAAAGCGCTAGCAGTGTCCCATGTAAAGGAAATGGAGGAAAAAATCGCAGAATTAGAAGGGATGTGCGCTACTTTACGTCACCTATCCAAACATTGTCATGGGGATAGTCGACCGGATTGCCCGATCCTAGAGGAACTAGGCGGTTGATCAGAGGACTGAAGACAGAAGCTACACGACGTTCGAAAGGTTACGGAAGTAGAGGAAGAATTTACGATGACACAAGAAACTTTTTCTAGAAGGTGGAAACTCCACTCACCAATGTTCCGTCCTCAGTTGCGATTCAGGGCCCGATCGCTCCGGAATTGATTAGGCTAAGGGTTTCTTGTCCTTATCGAAAAACTTTTTATGAATCAAATCTTGAATCAGATCCCGATCCTCATCCAAAAGATTTACGAAGATAACATTGGCTTTTTTTCCGGAGACTCGGATCACTTCTGATTCCAGTTCCATGTTCTTACCGTTGATGGGAGCAAAGAGAAAGATTCGATCTCCTTCGAAAACGGAAGTTCTCGTTTCTAAACCGGCTCCTCCCGTTCCGATATCCACTAGGTGGGCCGGAAATCGCTGAGACTTCCCTTTGACCGAAAAGTCGGCATCGATCGTGATTTTGACGCGAGCGTTCTTCCTCTTTTGTTGAGAGGGGTCCCGATACTCGTATTTATCGTCGAAAAGAGAATGCGTGCCCGCCATAGGACAATCATAGAGAGGTTCGGAATTCAGTCAAAGTGAAATTGAATTCCTCTTCAGGGCCTTCTTCGCAAGGTTGGATCGGCTTATAAAACGAGTTAACTTGTTCGTTTTCGACAACAAAAATAGTTCTAGATACCGTCGTCGCATCCCTTCTATGCATGCATGGAGAAAGCGCTCCTTTTTCCGGTAGGTGCGAGGAGAGGAAATTTTTTGCCAAAGAAACGAAGTCCATCCCGTCGGGCAATGCCGACGGTAAAAAATGTTTTTCGAAGATGTCCCGTCTTACTACCTGAGCTTTCGGGCCTTGCGTGAAAGAGCTGCCGAACACCGTATAGATGCCCTTATCTTTTTCGTTTTCATACGTTTGGCCGTCCCAAATAAAAATATCGGTTTCGTCTCTTCGAATCCGGAATAATTTAAAAGGATAGTACTGTTCGAGTTCCGAAACGGAATAGGACTCCGGAATGCGTTCTTTCAAAAGAATAGAACGCACTAAAAGACCCCTGCTAGTGGGATTGCGCAGAAGTTTTAAGGCGGCTTCGTAGTAATTCAAAAGACAGATGATCTCTCCGTCTTGGGAAATTCCGATCCAAGTCCCGCCCGCATCTCCGTCTATGGGTGCAATTGCCTTTGCCGAAGGAGATTCCAATAAAACCGGAGACAGGGAAGGCTTCCGTTTTACGGATTCGTCCCGGTTGAATCCAAGCCCGTAAAGCTTGCGAGTCGGGTCCCGATAGATTAAGGCTGTGCACATTTATTATTTTCCCACGCTTAGAAAAAAATCGATTCGTTGGTTCCGGTCCATTTCATAAGTTCCGTTTCCGGGGATCAATGGAAGAGTTTCTCCGAATCCCCGAAATCGATACCTTCCGAATTCCGATTCTTTTCCAAAGAAGGAGCGATAGATTTTTCGGGCCTTCTCTTCCGAAAGTTTCAAATTATATTCATCGTCTCCATAGTGAGAGGTATGAAATTGAAGTTCGATTTTGTAACCGGGTAGCTTCGCTAGGATGGATTTTAGAGTCGAAGGGAGAGTCCACCAACGTTCTTCATAGAGGCGTTCCGGAATCGAAATCCTATAGCCTTCCTTCTCTTTTATAATCAAGATACCTGTTCTAAGATGACCCAGCTCCTCTTCGCCTTCTCTTCCGAAAAGATCTTTATAATGAAGGACGACTCGTAACGGTGCTAAGGAACCGATCCGCCTTCCTTGGTCGTCTTTTCCGGACCAGGATAGTCTTTCGGGAATAGCGTTTTGTCCCGACCATACTCGAACGATTCGTTCCTCTTTTTCATCATCTCCGAAGGATTCTAAAAGGGAGATTTTCCAATTTAGAATCGGCAATTTTTTTGAGCGAATCCGAATTTCCAGACTATCCTTATACCAGTCGTCGTCGGGAGTGACTCCGTTCGGGAAAACGTCGTAGGAAAATTTCGCCTTATCGTCGGATAACGTGAATTTCTTGGGGAAGCTCGAGAATTTATCGTAACGACTATAAATCGTTAAGCGAACGAAATATGCACCGGAGTTTAAAGGGCGATTTTCTTTATCCTTGGGTTCCCAGGTCCATTCGGCGGGCGGCTCACCCAGCCCTTTATGCGTATAGACTTGAGTCTCGTCGTCGCCTTTCCGTTTAAAAACCTCCCATTCGAACGAATCCGATTTTAATTTGGAGGAAATAAAAGCGGTAAATCGAATACGACTTAACGTAACGCTCGGATCAGTGGAGTAAAGTTCCGTGTCGGTATTGATATCGGCTCCGACCACTTCCGATCTAACGGAGAGATTGTCGATTCTGGTAAACGATTCATTGCCGGCCGGATCTCTCGCGGTTAGTTTGTAGGAATAGAGTCCCGCAGGAACCTGTTTTCCGGATGCGTCGGTTCCGTCCCAACTCAAGACAGAAGGGAGATCCCTCGTTCTCCAGCTATAGGATTTTATAGAGCGTCCTTGCGGGTCTAAAAATTCGCCCCAAAAAATATCGGCTGATTCTCCGACTCCCTTCTGCTGGATCTGTATCTTGGATAAATTTCTATCCTCGAAAAGAAGCAGTCGGTTTTTTGTTCCGATCTCCACTTTCGGGGGATGCGAATCCAAATATACGGTGGCTTCTTCGGAAAGAATTCTTTCTTGGTTGGAAGTTAATAATAATAGTTGATAAGTGTAGTAACCGTCCGGAACGGTATTACCGTTTTCATCTTCCCCGTTCCATTCTATATTTTCCGGGACTATCACGTCTTCCGGAGCGAATTCGTTTTCGTCCCACAGGAAAACGAAATCCTTTTTTCGAAGACGATTTGCCTCGAATTTGCGAACGGACTCTCCGGACGCATTTCGAATGGTAAGTTCCCAATCCTGCAATTTCGGTAGGGAAGAGGATTGAATTTTAAATCGGAGGGAATCGATCGAACCGTCCCGATTCGGAGAAAACGTAGTAGTTTCCGTGCTAATCAAAGAATTAGCGTGCAAAGCGGAGCTCAAAAAAAACCCGAAGATCAGCAAGCGCGGGATCAATTTGATGCACATGCTCCTAGAAAAATCCGGTTAGGAAAAATTGCACCGGTTTTTCGAATCTTTGAGAAGGATAGAAATATTCGATCTAACGCAATAAATCCGTCCTTTGGTTCTAAGAGCGTCAGTCAGTATTCTTTTTCTTTCGATCGGCGGATAAGGAACCTAGGTGAATTCCGCTTTCGGGAATTCCGTCTTCCTCGGTATATTTACGTAAGGCATACGTAACGGAAGCGAAAGCGATTTCCTCCCAAGGAATTTCATCGGGCGAGAATAATTTCACCTCCTCGGATTCGGGGCTTACGTCGAATTTTCCGTCTACGAGATTCGCCAGAAAAAACATATAAACCTGACTGATATGAGGAATGCTATAAACGGTATGCAATCGGAGAATTTGGATCTGTGCGTTTGCTTCCTCCGAAGTTTCCCGAGAGGCGCCGTCTTCTACGGTTTCTCGATTTTCCAGAAAGCCGGCAGGAAGAGTCCAGTACCCTTTTCTGGGTTCTATCGCTCTCTTGCATAAGAGAATTTTACCTTCCCAAATCGGTATGCTTCCTACGATCACCTTCGGATTTTGGTAATGAATCGTACCGCAGGTTTGGCATGTATACCGAGGAAGGCTATCTCCCTCGGGAATCCTCAATGTAACCGCGGAACCGCAAACGCTGCAAAATTTCATGTTCGAGAAAACCGCCTCCAGGCTAGGATTGCCTCCACGAGTAACCAGAGAGTGAGTAGGATTAAGGTTCCGCCCACCGCTGCGAGCAGGTAATTCGGAGTTTTATCGAATAGAAATTCGTGAAAGTTCGCGATCATCGCCCATAAAGTCGCAGTTAATACGAATAACATCGGAATAAACGAAACCCAAGTTTTTCGTTTCGAATATAATAAGTAAATCGTAACCACGAGTAAGGCCAAGCCCGCCAGCAATTGGTTCGTAGTCCCGAACAATTTCCAAAGAGCTAATCCGGCGGCTTTTTTCTTTCCTCCTTGTTCGACTTCCAGAAAGGCAAAAAAGGCGATGGCAAGACAGGCGATCGTGCTTGAAATATATCGATTTCCTAATATTTTTTTTATAAAATCGATTCCGGTGCTTTCGGCGATTTCTTCCACATTATAACGCAGCAAACGAGTGGCCGAGTCCAACGAAGTTAAGGCGAAACTTACCACGATCAATGCGATGAATCCTTGAGCGAATCCCTGATCGAATCCTAGCTGGGAAATGAATCTACCGGTTCCGTAAATATACGCTCCGACCTGAGGAGCTAAACCCTGAATTCCGGCCCATGATTTATAAAAGGAAGACCATTCTGCGGCGGAGGAAAAACCGATCGTGCATGCGACTACCGAGGTAAGACCGAGTAAGGATTCGCCGATCATTCCGCCGTAACCGATAGGTCTTGCATCCACTTCGCGATTCAATTGCTTAGCGGTCGTTCCGGAACTTACCAAGGCGTGAAATCCCGAGACGGCTCCGCAAGCGATCGTAATAAATACGAAGGGTATCAAATCCAAACCGATCGATTCCGAACGAACCGCATCCGCATTGAACGAGGTAAATTCTCCGAATATACTTCCCTTGAAGAAACCGAGATAGATAGCGATGATGCCGATATATAAAAGAAAGGAATTAATATAATCGCGACTTTGCAGTAGGAGCCAGATCGGCGTTACGGAAGCTAAAAATGCGTAGAACAAAAGCAGAATTTTCCAACTAGGAATACTCGGCGATCTCTCGGCGTCCCCAAGTCCGGTCCAGGAGAGAACGGATTCGTTCATTCCGATAATCATTACGATTAATGTAAGGATTACCGAGAGTATGGTAAGCGGCGCGAGTTTGAATCCTTTCTTAAAATGTAACCAACCCACCAATAGAGCCAGAAGCATGAGTCCAACTGTCGGAATAACGGCTTCCGGAAAATTACTTCTCAATTGAATCGGGGAGGCGCTCTCGATTCGAATTTCATCCGAATGAGCGTGAACCGAAGGAACCTTTTCTTCCTGAGCGGAAATCGTCGGCTTGGGATTAGGAGGGGTTATTTTTTTCCCCGCCGAGAACATTTCCGCAAGTACGATGACGAAAACACCCATGGCCAGAGCTACTAGGAAAAAAATAATTGCATGGAATAGACTTCTTGCACGCGGCCCTAATAAATCCTGCGCCACTTGTCCGATGGACTTCCCTTCGTTACGAACGGAAACGACTAAGGCTCCAAAATCATGAACGCATCCTATAAAGATCGCCCCAAAAACGACCCAGAGCATGGCAGGAAGCCATCCCCAAATCACCGCAACGGCCGGACCTAAAATGGGAGCCAGTCCCGCAATCGAGGCATAGTGGTGTCCGAACAGGATGGACGGTTTCGTAGGAAGGTAATCTACCCCGTCGTTGTATCTATGCGCCGGCGTATCTCCTGTCGTATCTTTTAGCCTGAAAACGGACCTGGAAAGATATCCGGAATAGAATTTATAGCCTAAAAAATATAGGAAGAAGCATCCGAGGACGGTAATAAGGGGTAGCATGGGGGAAAGGTCTTTCCTTACCCGGCACCGATCAAACCTTTTTTACCGGGAAAAGGATTGGACAATCAACCTCGAAGAAACAGGGTCTAATTTAGGGACCTGATGTGACGGCGAAAAGTTTCGATCAAGTGAAGTCCTCCATCGAGGATATACTTTTTGAAATCCAATCCTCTAGTACGGATTGCGAATGGTATATTTCCGCCGACAAATTAATCGAAATATTGGATATTCGGAGGGAGGATTACTATAAAATCCTCTACGGTCTTCGGGCCGACATGGCCTATTCTTCGAAAGGTGCCCAAGGCTTTCGGGAATCGAGGGCGGATATCCTGGTACTTCTCTTGGGTAAGATTCTAAAGATCGAAGGACTGGAGCACGAATTTGCAAAAGCCGGCGTTTATTTCGACGACGTTTATTTAGAGGAACTTCGAATCCATTTAAAAGAGATCGTAATCGCCAAATTGGACAAACACGATCTGGATAAAGATTTACTTTTACTCTTAATCTCCTCGACTAAGAGATTTGAAGACGCTTTCGATTCCTACTTCGACGATAAATTCGATCTGGGACGTTTAGTCGATAACGGAATTGCGGAATTTTTGGATCGAAAATCCATCCCGGCCGATTATGGCGCGGATGTCTTCCTTCGAAAATACTTTTACCAAATCTTAAATACCAAGGTTTTTCCTCTTCGGGAGTTCACGGCCGAATACAGGGATCGAGCTTATTACGAGATTTTCGGTCGCTTTCGAAAGGATGAACAAAAAAAGAAAAAAGCCAAAGCTCATAATCGTCGATCGCGGGTCGTCAATTCCTACGAAGAGGACGAGGAGACGCGCCGTCATCGGGATTTTTTAGGTTTGGCGGAGGATTACGATAGCGGGGATCTTAGAAAAAAATATAAGGAATTAATTAAGAAATACCATCCCGACGTGAACAAAGACGGTCTTGAAATGACCCAGAGGATCGTAGCTTCATATAACTATCTCGTCATGAAGGGAAGAAGCGAATGATCGCTTCTTCAGTAAATAAAGGATTTATAAATTACGGAATTTCCTTTTTCTTCGGAAGTTTAACCCATTGATCGTCCGCTTTCTTTATATTTCCCGGAATGTCCCGACTCCAGAATCCGTTTACTTTTTCGTTATAGTTCAGATATAGTTTTCCTTCCACGATTTTCCAAGCGTTCGGATCGATTTCATAAGTTTCACCATCCCGCATAGCGTACGCGCAATATCCGCCGTATTGGGGCGCGAAATTTTCGGGCTTTTTCTTAAATGCGTCCATGTTTTTGCGCGAGGAGAATTTCCATTTAGCCCCGTTCCAAGTGGTTTGGAATTTGTCATCCCCGGCGACAGCTTTGTTATCCGAAAAATAGGAAACCGGATCATAGCCGCGAATCGCGACTAAACCGTCGGCTTTGAATACCGGGTCGACCGCCTGCCTGGCGCTACAGGCAAGAACGAAAAGCAAAAGAGATGGAAAAAGAAAATACAACTTGTTCATGTAACCTAGTTCGTTTTAAATCGAAATAGGTTACAAGTCGAGAGAGTATCAGAAGACAGAGGTCAGAGGGCCGAAGACAGAAGTTGCTCGAAGTTAGAAATGCTACAGAGGACGGGAGACAGAACATTGATAAACGAAATTCCCACGTTCTAGAGGAAGATTCTTGCGTTATAGCGGATTCTTCCTCCTGCCCCAGGATTTCCAACATCGAGCAGCTTCTGTCTAGCGTGAGCGAAGCGAATGCATCTGTCTTCTGACCTCTGTCCTCAGGCCCCTGTAAATATGCCGAATCTGAAAAATAAGAATGAATCGCTCGGAGCATTGGGCATCGGTGTCGGTCTTCGCTCGGAGCATTATCCCTACTTACGGGAGAAAAAACCGGTTCGAATCTCTTGGTTCGAAGCCATTACCGAAAACTACATGGATTCGGAGGGAAAGCCTTTCGCGATGTTGGAAGAAGTTCGAAAGGATTTTCCAGTCGCGTTGCATGGCGTCTCCTTATCATTGTTAGGCGGTTCTTTTCCGAATCCGCGTTATATGAGCAAATGGAAGTCCCTAATAGAAAGAATCGATCCCGCGATCGTCTCCGATCATCTGTGCTGGACGGATCATGACGGCCAATATTTGCATGACCTACTCCCATTTCCGTTTACCGCCGGATTTCAAAAACTGGCCGTCGAGAGAATCGGAAAAATTCAAGAGTTTTTAGGAAGAAGAATCCTGATTGAAAACGTTTCGACATACGTACGATTCCGTTCGGACGAAATGACGGAATGGGAGTTCTTATCAGGCGTTCTGAAGGAGAGCGGCTGCGGCCTATTATTGGATTTAAATAACGTTTATGTAAATTCGTTTAATCACGGTTTTTCCGCGAACGAATTCTTGGAAAAAATTCCTTGGGATTCCGTAGGCCAAATTCATATCGCAGGGTTTACCGATACCGGAGATTTTTTGTTCGATACTCATTCAAAACCGGTGTCCAAAGCGGTTTGGGATCTAATGGCCGCATACGCTAAGAAGATTGAAGGCATTCCGATATTATTGGAATGGGACGCCGATATTCCCTCCTTTCCGGAATTGGAGATCGAGGCTTTAAGGGCCGCAGAATTCCTGTCGATTGGAACGATATGAAAGAAAATACTTTTCGGGAACTATTTGCCGGCTCGATCCTAAGTTCGAATTGGAAAACCCCCTTACGGCCGGAAATTCTTCCCGCGGCGCGATTAAATGACGTTTCGGCTTTGGAAATTTATTCTTCGGGATATATCGTAAGGTTAACCGAAGCGTTAGGCGAAATTTTCGAGACAGTCTGGAGAGTCTTGGGAGACGAGGAATTCTTTACTATTTCGGAAATCTTCCTTCACAGTAATCCTTCTATTTCGTATAATTTATCCGATTATGGGAAGGAGTTCCCCGCCTTCTTGGAGCGGAAATTTCCGAAAATCGGATTCCTAAGAGAATTGGCGGAGTTCGAATATTTGTTCGCTCAACTGTTTCACCGGCCGGCCGATTCAGCGATCGATCCGAAACGTTCATTGGAAGGAAAGGAGCCGGGAGATCTTCGTTTTGTCTTTTCCGATTCGGCAGTTTTCTTGAAAAACAATTTTCCCGTTTACGAACTATGGAAAAAAAGAAAGGAGGAGTCTTGCCGGATTCCCGAAGAAAAAAGCGCTGAATTTCTGTTATTAGGTAGAAAAGGACTGGATGTTCGAACGGAAGTTCTGGACGAATGGGGGTGGACTTTCGGTAAGCGGTTGCAGGAAAATAAAACCCTCCTGGAAGCAGTGGAACTGACCGGAATGCCTTCATCGGGTACTAAAGCCGTCACCGACTTTTTATCCACTTTGATCCAAGGAGGGTTCTTAAAGGATATTAAGATTTCTTAAAGGTTCCTTTTTTAGCGTCACAATCCTTTTTGGAAAGGGAGAGCCAGCCATGACCTTTACAGGAATTTTTACCGGCGCATGAATGTCCTTTACCGCCGCAATCTCCGGTTCCTTTGCAGGAATTAATTCCGTGACATTCCCCCTTCGAATCGTCCGATCCGGATTTATCCTCTGCGATGGCTCCGGTGGTCAATAAGCCCGTTAATGCCGCTCCGATCAATAAATGTTTAGCTAAGTCGTTCATTTGATTTCTCCTTTTGAAATCGGGAAGATCGTTCGTTCTTAGAAACGTCAACGCTTCCGTTAATCTTCTGTTAATTCGATTAGATGGAGAAATAGTTACAAGATAGTAAGGGCATGAAACGATAATTTCGGAAGGAACTCGTATTAGGACGAAAAAAAAGGTAGAGTCCCGCGGGATGGGACCGTCGAAGTGTAAAAAGCGGGAGCGAAAGCGATCCCGCTTTTATCATTCGATCTATTATTCCGGAATTGCTTCGCCTTCGATGCGAATAGCAACTTCTTCTCCGACTAACACTCCGCCGGTTTCGAGAGTTTTGTTCCAGGTCAGGCCGAAATCCTTTCTATTGATTTTGGTCTCGGCTTCAAATGCGAGATGGGTATTTCCCCACGGGTCTTTTGCAGAACCGCCATATTTCACATCGAGGACGACAGGTTTGGTGACGCCTTTGATCGTCAATTCTCCTGCGACTTTGGATACGCTCCCTTTTTTAACGGCAGCTTTCGTTGCCTTGAAGGTTATGGTAGAAAACTCGCCGGCGTCGAAGAAATCCTTCGCTTTCAAGTGCTTGTCGCGGTCGGCGTCATTCGTGGACACCGAAGCCACTTGGATCGTTACTTCCAATCCGGTTAAGCTGTTGGTTTTTTCGTCGAACGTAAATTTGCCGTTATATTCCTTGAATGTTCCGGGAACATTGGAGATGGCAAGGTGTTTGACTTTGAAGCCAACGGACGTATGAGCGTTGTCTAACTTAAAGTTTCCGGCTTGCGCGCTAGTAAAAGCGAAGGCTGCCAGCAACACTACGAGTAGAAAATTTTTTTTGTTCATGAGTAATTACCTAACTCAAATGGAGTTGTATTCGGATAGTTCAACTTGTAATAGTTTAAATTACAAGTATTTTTTTAAAAAATTCCCCGATCGGAATTTTTCCGAAAGTCCCGCACTTCGCTTAGCATTTTTTACCGTAATTGTCTTACTCTATCGGATTTTTGTGGATCAAGTCAATCCGCTCGACTATCTTGCCTTATCTGCTTGGTCGGTTTTCAATCTGCAGGATTGTCCGAACTACGAGAAATTTAAGTGCGCGATAAAAATCTAAAAGCATTTCTCGTTTTTGCCACCGCGTATCTGGGTTTATTGATTTGGCTCAAACCATGGAATGGATTCTTTTCCGATTCGTTATTAAAAATACATGAATCGTATTCTCTTGCCGCCTCCGGTTTTCATTCGGAATTACTTTTGTATCCGGGAAAAGCGATCGATCCGAATTACGAATTTTTTCTATGGCAGGGTATATTTACCTTTCGGTCCGAGGATGGACTTATAGGAGTTTTCCCGATTTTCCTGTCGGTACTATATCTTCCTCTGACAAGTTGGGGAGCCTTTTCGTTTATTCCTTTTTTCGGTGCGATATTTCATCTAGGGTCGGTATGGATCCTGCGAAATCATTGGAAATTATCCTGGTTTTGGATCGCATTTGCTTTCTTTGGAACTTACGTTTTTCTAATGGGGCCGGAAGCCTCGGAGCATCCGATCCTTTTATTTCTGCTTCTCTTAGGTATCACTCAATTTTTCAAATTCGAACGCCGAGGGATGATGTTCGCAGGTTTGTTTTTTGGCCTCGGAGTTTGGCTTCGTCCGGAGACTCTCGTTTTTTTTGTTTCGTTCTGGATTGCCGGTTGGATAAGTTTCGGAAAAAATTGGCTTCGAAGCTCTTTTTACTTTTCGCTCTCTTTTTCCTTACTCGTTTTCTTATTCTTCCTATTTAATTTTTGGGATTATCATCATATTTTCGGCCCCCGCGTTTCCGAAAATTTCAAGCCGGATCTTTCGGCCGAAAATACGGTTTTCAAGAGAGCCTGGGATATTCTTGTGGGATCATATGCGATGCCCGGTTTTTTACTCTATCTGCCCGTATCGGTGATCTTGTTCGGGGGAATTTTCTTTACCTGGTCGAAAATTACGCCCTTCGAAAAAATTCTGTTCTACACACTTTGCATTTTTATTCCGGCGATCGCGGTTCTATCACCGAATAACGGGATCTCCAATTGGGGGCCTAGGTACCTTGGGTTATCCTTATTCCCATTCACGATACTTTTATCGAGAGTATGGGCGGTCTCGGACTGGAAGATCATCCGCGTATCGGGTATTTTGAACGGAATCGGTATGCTTCTGATACTTTATTCTTTTCTAATGAGTATAGCGGGAATTTTGATTTATCGAAGCAGCGTTCGCCAGATTCACGAAACACGCTCGGTGGCCGAAAAGGGACATCCGGACGTACTGATCTATTCGGATGGAGTTCTTTGTAATTCGATCGGCACCGAGTTTTTTAAAAAAGTCGTATTTTGCTCCCAAAAAGGAATTTCCGATCAGAGAATCGAAAGGCTATTAAACGATATATCCGGATCTTACAAGGGTAAACGACTGGGCTTTATTTCCTATGGAGAAAAAGCCTACGAGATGGCGATGGGCTCGCAAAAGAAAGAGCTAGACCCCAATATCCGAACGTATCTTTCCGCCGTGCTTGCCGAAAAACGAAATAGGGACTTTTGGCTGGATTCTTTTAAAACGAGATTCGGGCAGGAAACCCTGGAATCGAGGAAAATATGGGAATATAGGGAATATATAATTAAATGAGAATTCTCTATATTAAAAAAGAGTAAACTATCCGAATAGATTATATTTGACTATGCAGTAAATGGCGCGAAATCCGTCTTTCCATCCGATTTTTTTGCCTTCCGCGTACGTCCTGCCGTAATAGGATATGCCCACTTCATAAATTCGAATTCCCGGAATCTTAGCTATTTTTGCGGTAATTTCCGGCTCGAAACCGAATCGATTCTCTTTGATCCGGATGCTTTGAATAATTTCCCGCCGAAAAGCCTTGTAACAGGTTTCCATATCGGTAAGATTGATATTTGTGAACATGTTTGAAAGGGTGGTTAATACTAAATTCCCGAGCCTGTGCCAATAATAAACGACTCGATGCGGACGATTCCCCATGAAGCGACTTCCGAACACGACGTCCGCCTTGCCCTTATAAATCGGGTCGATGACGACAGGAATTTCAAACGGATCATACTCCAGGTCCGCATCCTGTACGATAACTATATCTCCCGTCGCGGATTGAAATCCGGTCCTAAGTGCGGCCCCTTTTCCTTGGTTTTTTTCATGAAGAACCAAGCGGTCGTACAGCTTTTTAAAGGCGGGTGTCTGTAATAGTTCCCTCGTGCCATCAACGGAATAATCGTCTACGACGATGATCTCCTTATCTTTGAAGGGGACTTTGCGAACCGTTTCCAGGATATTTTTAATAGTTTGTTTTTCGTTGTAACAGGGGATAACGATGGAAAGTTTCATTTAGGATCCAGGCCCACTAGTTCGCTCATTCGGAAATCCCGGATGATGTTTTCGACGCGGACTATTATTTTCTCTAACGCGATGCCGAAAAGCAAATTCTTATACGCTTCTGCTGCTTTTGGAAATTCCCGTTCGGATATTTGTACGGTCATTCGATCGCTGACTCGATTTTTTTCGATACATTCTTTAACGGTTTGCATCAACTTCGCCAGGGCTATGGACACTTCTTTCAGAATATTCTGACTATCGCGTTCCATCGCGGATTGATTCCCGTTGGCGTCTAACAACGCTTTAATGTGTTCCGCGATTCGCAAGGATGGCATTCCTTTTCGGGTCACTCCGATTCTTTCAATCATGGCCAGAGAATCCTGGAAGGAGGAAAATTCGGGAGTTCCCCGGAAAATATGGATCAAAACGGGATATTCCGTTTCCGCAAAGTTCGTCATCGCTCCATAGAAATATCTCATCTCCGTTCTCGCCAAAGGATGAAAATCGACTCTGGGATATTTGGAAAGTTTTTCTTCCTGCTCGTCCAGGATCCGGTTAATGGTGTCGCCTTTGGAAGCGGTGCGTCGCTCCACTAATTCCCGGTGTTTTTCCTTAACTTTTTCTAAAAAACCGACTTCGTCCTTCAGAAATTTTTCCAGATTTCCCCGATGCTTCAGAGTCTGGATGTACCTGTCTTCGAAGCCTTTATTGTCGAAAAGCTTCGGACTCTGTTGAGCGCCTTCCCGGTATTCGGACCGGATTTTTTCCACGATTTTTTTGAGTTCTTCGTCGTTGAGAGACATGCGGAAGGTTCTACCCTTCGCTATCGACCCATTTTTGCAAGGATATAAGTAGTGCCCCCACATCCTCCGAGCAATATAATAGAGCGTTCCTAGCGTCTTTGAACATTTGCTGCTGGTTATAGGCGATTTGCTTAAGGTGGTTATCGTTCTTGGTATTTAAAACGTTCAACGTATCGAGCATCATTTTCTTCAATTTTTTCGTTAGAGATAGCAGCATTTCCTGCATTTCCCAGCGGATTACGAGTTGTAATTTCTCATGATCGCCGGATCTAGACTGAAGCGCTTGCTTTCTGCCCGACTCGTATTTTGCCACATAATAGGTGATCGATCTAGGAAAAGAGGTCAATTCCTTATGGTAATTCAAGATCTTGTCTAATTTTTGAAAAAACTCCAGGTCGTATTCCCGATTGAGGTTGCCGATGATATTTTTATTCTCGGACGGGTCCCCGGTTGCTTCAAAGATCTTAGAATTACGAATATTATTCAGAACCGACTCGATTCTTTCCTTAATTCGCAAAAATCCTGCAAGCGTATCCTCGATAAATTTCGTCTCACGACCTGCATTGCCGTCCGACGGTTCGATAAAGAACGGAACGTCTTCGTTCTCGGAAGCGGGAATACTTTTGCTTTCCATAATATTTAAATCGATTTTAGAAAGATCGAATTTGTCAAAATTAGCCGGAGAAGTCTTCGACGCGGTTTCGGAAAAGTCGATCGCGGATGTGGCCATTTCGACTTCGCGTGTAGGAATTCCCTCCGCATTGGCGGGAGCGGGAGGGATTGCCTTCGCTTCCTTTGCCTTTTCCACCAGGGCATCGATCCATTCGGTATTTTGCTGTTTTGTGCTCTTTAAGAGAACCGATAATTTCTCCAGATCCAGCGGTTGCGAAACTTTTCCGGACTTAGGTCTTGGGCGCTGGGGCGGAAGTGCCTCCGAAGCTTTTTGTAATGTTATCCGAACTATTTCGGCTTTTCGACTATCCTTATTAAAGCGAACCGCATATCGATTGCCATGACGATCCATATACTTTGTACCCAATTGCGAGAGAGAGAGTTTGTTCGGATCTATCTGGCTGATCGAATTGACGAGTATGTATTGCGGTTCTTGTCCAGGAATCATAATGAATTCGTTTAGTGCTGACGTAATATTCGACGGCGGCATGTTCAAAAAACTACCGAACCGTTTCTACTGGATCGGGTTTTTCAGTACAAGAAAAGAAAAAAGTTTCAATAGAGCAGAGGACAGAGGACAGAGGACAGAGGACAGAGGACAGAGGACAGAGGACAGAGGACAGAGGACAGAGGACAGAGGACAGAGGACAGAGGACAGAGGACAGAGGACAGAGGACAGAGGACAGAGGACAGAGGACAGAGGACAGAGGACAGAGGACAGAGGACAGAGGACAGAGGACAGAGGACAGAGGACAGAGGACAGAGGACAGAGGACAGAGGACAGAGGACAGATAATTATTCCTATTTCCCTGACAACAATTTTTTAAAATCGAATTACGTTGGAGCGAGGTATCAGAAGACAGAAAGACTGAACATTGATAAGCGGAGTTTCCACGTTCTAGGGAAAGATTCTTGCATTATACTGGATTCTTCCTCCTACCCCAGGATTTCCAGCCTCGAGCAGCTTCTGTCTAGCGTGAGCAAAGCGAATGCATCTGTTTTTTGACTCTGTCCTCTGAAAGCGAACGCGTCTGTCTTCTGAACTGCAACATAATCGAAATGTCTCATTCCGATGAAATCACTAAAACCCAAAAAACCGTATTGACACTGAAGAAAGTTGCGAAAACCTGGATAGCATCCCTCTAAAGGAAGGTCGATCCTTGGCGAACATAAAGTCTTCAGAAAAAGATATCCGCAGGACTAAGCGCAGAAATGCGGCAAATTCCCAGAATCGGAACCGCCTTAGGACCCAAGCAAAAAAGATCCTAAAGGCCATCCAAGATGGTGAAAAGGAAGCGCTTAAAAGCCTGTATAAGGAATACGCTTCTCTTCTCGATAAAGCAGCCAAAACCAACCTCATCCACTCTAAAAACGCAGATCGCAAGAAGAGTCGGATGGCATTGCGCATTAATAACCAAGCTGCCACCGCGTAAAAACCGTTTTCATAACGGGCGATTAGCTCAGCTGGGAGAGCGCCTCCCTTACAAGGAGGATGTCGGCAGTTCGATCCTGTCATCGCCCATGTCATTTTTTAATTTCAAGAGATTCTATCCGGAACCATGGCTTTAGATCCACGATCACCGGTCTTCCAACACTCCGATCTGATGGTTTCCGTTTCCGGAATCCGCGGTATTATTCCGTCGGGACTCAGTTCCGACGTGATTTATGATGCTCTCCGTGCTTTCGGTTCCTGGCTTAAAGGAAATACCGTTGTCATCGGGCGAGATTCTCGACCAAGCGGAGCCTTCATCGAAAGCATCGCGATCGGAGTCATGCAGGGAATGGGAAAGAACGTAATTCTACTTGGAATCGTTCCTACTCCGACAGTAAAAGCGGTCGTAAACCAAACCAAGGCCGCGGGTGGAATTATGATCTCCGCCTCGCATAACCCGGTAATCTGGAATGCTTTCAAATTCATCGGCCCAGGCGGCTTTTTTACCGGTGCGAGCGACCTGGAAGAAATTCTGGATATAGTCAGAAACGAGAGTTATAAACCGTTCCAATTTAAGCCGAATGCAAAGGTCGAGGAAGGTCAGGACAAGATTCGAGGACATATTGATTCAGTTCTTGCGAGGGTCGATGTCGCTGCTATTAAGAAGAAAAAATTCAGCGTATTCTTAGATGCGGTGAACGGCGGGGGAAGTTTCGTTTTACCCGAATTATTAAGGAGTTTAGGCTGCAAAGTGATCGCCTTACATTGTAAACCGGACGGAACATTTCCTCGCCCTCCGGAACCGACTCCGGATGCGCTACGCCAATCCTCGAGAGCGATGAGACAATCGGGGGCCGACATCGGGTTTGCCTTGGATCCCGATGCGGATCGCCTTGTGCTCATGACTCCCAAAAAAGGGGCGATTTCCGAAGAATATACTTTGCCGTTGAGTTTTTTGTCTTATCTGGCATTCAATAAAGTTCCGAAGCGCGCCTCCCTTACGGTAAATCTTTCCACGAGTTTTATCAACGATTGGGTCGCGTCTTCGGCAGGGGTTCCCACCTTTCGGTCTAAAGTCGGAGAGGCAAACGTTGTGTCGGAAATGATACACCGAAAATCCGTGTTCGGCGGGGAAGGAAACGGCGGTGTTATAGATCCGGCAATTCCTTCTTTTGGTCGAGATTCCCTTTCAGGTGTGGCGCATGTCTTGAATCTGCTTGCCCTGAAGGGAGAAGGAGTCGATTCTGTGCTGAGCGGTCTACCGGTTGTGCATATGCGAAAAATCGCCTATAAAATCAGCGGTAAAAAACCGGAACAGATCTATTCCCAATTCAGAAATGAATTTCCGGATCACGGGGAAGATTCCAGGGACGGTTTGCGCTTAGCCTCCGAGGACTCCTGGATTCATATTCGCCCGTCGAATACCGAACCTATTCTGAGGGTTATAGCCGAGGCTCGAACGAAAAAAGATCTCTCGGCGTTGATTGATACGGCCGGAAAGATTATGGAGAACTCATAAGTATGTGCGGAATCGTAGGATATGCCGGTGATAAAAATGTAGAGTCCGTTTTGGTAGTAGGACTTATCAGCCTGGAATACCGGGGATACGATTCTGCTGGAATTGCGGTCTTAGATAAAGGCGAAATCCAAGTTCGGAAGCAAAAGGGTAAGATCAAGGACCTGGAAAATTACCTAAAAGAGCATCCGGTCCGCGGAAACGTAGGTATCGGCCATACTCGCTGGGCCACTCACGGCGAACCGAGCCAAATTAATGCCCATCCTCATACCGATTCCAAGGGAATTGTAGCCGTCGTCCACAATGGAATTATAGAAAATTACGGAGAACTTCGCCAGGAACTAAAACACCTGGGTCATGTTTTTCACAGTATGACGGATACGGAAGTACTGCCGAATCTCTTGGCCGAAAGTCGAAAGCAAGGAAAATCGAATAGGGAAGCTTTCTTAGACCTTTTTTCTAAAGTCGAAGGTAAATGGGCCATTGCGGTGGTATTCGATAACGAACCCGAACGCGTTTATTTCGCTCAAGACGGAGCTCCTTTACTGATCGGAAAAGGAAAAGAAGAATACTATCTTGCCTCCGATATATCTCCTTTAACCCGTAATTGCCGGGAAGTTTACTTTATTAATTCGAAAGAGTGGGGATACTTTACAAAAACCGAATGTAAAATTTTCGGATTCGACGATACGGAAAAACTCCTGGAATTTAAGAAGCAAGAGATCAAATTCGAGGATGTGGATAAAGGCGGATACCCGCATTTTATGATTAAGGAAATCCACGAACAGCCCGGAATTTTCAGGCGAATCATCCAATCTAGAATTTTGGAGAACGGCGAAATACAATTTCCGGAAACCGCGATCTCAAGAGACGTACTTTCAAGAGTCAACCGAATCATCATTCAAGCCGCCGGAACGAGTTATTATTCCGGGATGCTCGGAAAACACTATCTTGAGAATTTTGCGAAAATTCAAACCGATACGGAAACATCTTCCGAATTTCGGTACCGGAATCCGGTAGTCGAAGGAGATACCTTAATTATCGGAATTTCCCAATCGGGCGAGACCGCCGATACCCTCGCTTCGATTTTAGAAGCAAAGGCAAAATTCATTAAGGTCGTTTCTCTCGTAAATAACGTAAATTCGACGATAGCCAGGGAATCCGATTCTTATATTAGAACGGATGCAGGACCTGAAATCGGAGTGGCAAGTACGAAAGCGTTCACCGCTCAAGTGATCAATCTTCTGCTATTTTCCCTATACGTCGCGAGATTGAAATGGATTATTTCCGAAGAGGAACTTCGAGTTCTACTGGATGAAATTCGACTTCTGCCCGGAAAAATGGATCAGATTTTAGCCAAGGCTACTTTGCTAGAATCTTGGGCGGCGGATTTTACTAAGACCAAGGATTTCGTTTTTCTTGGAAGAACGTACAATCATCCGGTAGCTCTCGAAGGGGCTTTAAAGTTAAAGGAAGTTTCCTATATTCATGCTTCCGGTTATGCCGGCGGTGAATTTAAGCACGGTCCGATCGCGTTGATTACCAACGAAGTGCCGGTGGTTTGTCTTGCGACTAAATCGGAGATTTATTCCAAAATGCTTTCGAACATTCAGGAAATCAAGGCCCGAAACGGAATTATTATTTCGATCGTAACGGAAGGAGACAAGGAAGCCAGAGAACTTTCCGACTACTGTTTCGAAGTGCCGGATTGCCCTGAAATTTTAAGTCCCATTTTGAACGTTTTGCCGCTTCAACTTTTGGCGTATTATTCGGCGGTAGCGAGAGGTTGCCCGCCGGATCAACCGCGAAACCTGGCTAAATCCGTAACCGTGGAGTGACGATGGCTAGGGTCCAAAGAATCCTAATCGATGAGAGGGAAATTCCTTCCGGTTTAAAGGCTTTAACGAGAGTCAGGTCTTTTACCGAAATTCGTGACGGAGTTCTAACACCCTTAGAACGATTAAGGGCCCAATACGGGGATGCAAAATTCTTCTACGCGCATTCTCTCCCTATATTCGAAAAATCTTTTTTAGAACGGAATTCAAGAATCAATATCTACGACGGTCGCGACGTGGATCTGATTATTACCCCCGAAGAATTTCTGCCATGGAAATTAATAGACGGCACCGGTCGCTCGATCGAGCAGGATATCGATTTAAATAAGGATCTGCGAAGATGGATTCGAAAATTAAAAGTGAAATCCGGAGATTTTCAAATCGTAGGAAAGTCGAAGCATTTACATGTACATCCTTCGGCCAGTATTTTTCCGGGAGTCGTGATCGACGTCACCTCGGGGCCCGTCATTATCGATAAGGACGTAAAAATCACTTCCTTTTCCTTTTTAGAAGGTCCGCTGTACATCGGTCCGAGCGCTCGAATCGATAACGCAAGGATCACGGGCGGCACGACGATCGGGCAAGCCTGCAGAATAGGCGGCGAGGTGGGTGAAAGTATTATATTAGATTATTCTAATAAACATCACGAAGGGTTTCTCGGCCATTCCGTCGTTGGGAGTTGGGTAAATATCGGAGCCCTGGCTACGACTTCCGATTTGAAAAACAATTACGGCATCGTAAAAATCAAGGAAGAAGACGTCGAATGCAATACCGGGTCCATAAAATTCGGATCCATTATCGGCGACTATTCTAAAGTCGGTATCGGCGTAATGTTAAATACGGGTACCGTGATCGATTTCGGTTGTAATGTGGTCTCTTCTCGAGTCGGAGGTTATCTACCTCCTTTTTCCTGGGTTAACGGAGAGCCGTACATACTGGATCTATTTTTGCGCGACTCCAGAAAGATCATGGCTCGCCGTAACCGGGAACTTTCTTCTTCCGAATCCGAACTCATTCGAGTTCTTTACGAAACTAAAGTACGTAAGTAAATTCTTCCTAGGAGGGAACCATGGAAGTTTTAGAATCGCAAATTCGTACGTCTTCGTCCGAATATAAGGAAAATTACGAGGATCTATCGAAGAGAGTGGAAGCGACTCGCCGACTCTTGGAAAAAGTCAGGAAGGGTGGCGGCGATAAAGCGATTCAACGCCATAAAAGCCGAGGGAAACTGACCGCACGCGAACGAGTGGAAGGCCTGCTTGATCCGAATACGCCTTTCTTAGAATTCTCGGGTTTGGCCGGACAAGAAGTCTATGCGGATGAAGTTCCGTCCGCGGGTATCATTACGGGAATCGGTAGAATTTGCGGTATCCCTTGCGTGATCGTTGCAAACGATGCCACGGTGAAGGGAGGGACTTATTATCCCCTAACCGTCAAGAAGCATATTCGCGCACAGGAGATCGCTCGGGAAAATCGTCTTCCTTGCCTATATCTGGTCGATTCCGGGGGAGCGTTTCTTCCGATGCAAGACGAAGTTTTTCCGGATAAGGAGCATTTCGGAAGAATCTTTTATAACCAGGCAAACTTATCGCGGGAGGGAATTCCTCAGATCTCCGTCGTAATGGGGAGCTGCACGGCCGGCGGCGCATACATTCCCGCTATGTCGGACGAGTCCGTCATCGTGCGTGGAAACGGAACCATCTTCTTAGGCGGTCCTCCACTGGTTAAGGCAGCGACGGGAGAAATCGTCACTCCGGAAGAACTGGGAGGGGCGGATGTCCATTGCAGGATCTCCGGTGTAACGGATCATTTAGCGGAAAACGATACGCATGCCCTCGAAATTGCGAGGCATATCGTGTCCACATTAGGTTCGGAAGGAAATTCGTCGATCCGATCCATTTCGTACGAAGAGCCTCTGTATCCTGCCGAAGAAATTTACGGCATTATTCAGAAAGATATTCGCAAACCCTATGACGTGAGAGAAGTAATCGCTCGGATTGTGGACGGTTCTCGATTCCAAGAATTCAAAAAGAATTATGGAACGACGATCGTCACGGGATTTGCGAACATTTACGGGAAGTTAGTCGGCATCGTGGCAAACAATGGAGTGCTTTTTTCCGAAAGCTCCCTTAAAGCGGCCCATTTTATCGAGCTTTGCAATCAGAGGGAGATTCCCTTGATCTTTTTGCAGAATATCACCGGATTTATGGTCGGAAAGAAGTATGAAAATTCCGGGATCGCAAAAGACGGCGCAAAGATGGTCAACGCAGTTTCCACTTCGGTAGTTCCGAAATACACTGTGGTGATCGGAGGTTCCTACGGGGCGGGTAATTACGGAATGTGCGGGAGAGCCTTCGGTCCTAGATTTCTTTGGATGTGGCCCAATGCCCGTATTTCGGTGATGGGCGGGGAACAGGCCTCGAACGTTTTGCTAACCGTAAAATTGGATCAATTGGAAAAAGAAGGAAAGACTTTGTCGGAGGCGGAAAGGGAACTTTTCCGAAAGCCGATTTTGGAAGATTACGAAAATCGCTCGTCCTATTTATACTCGACGGCAAGACTCTGGGATGATGGGGTTTTGGACCCGGCTAAGACTCGTGAATCGTTAGGTCTGGCTTTGTATTCCGATCATTCCGCGAGAGGACAAAAACCGTCCTACGCAATCTTTCGAATGTAATTCTTTCGGACGTTTCCTGGTATTTTGAAATTTTCGAGTCATCTGCCAGGCTTGGAACGTCTAACTCCTCAAAATTTTGGCAATTCCCCAAAATGTGCTTAATTAATAGGCAAAGTGCCGACCATCGTATTCCAAAACCCAGAGTATCCGTTGCTGTTTGAAGACAAATTGATGCGTAAACAAAGAAAAACCCTTTCCAGATTAGTATTTCGCCTTCTCTCCTGGACGAATTTGTAAATTTCATTTTTTTTCCCATAAATTCTGATTCGGGTACTCTTTTTGCATTAGGGGGAGTAAACAAAATGCCCGAGATGAGATTTGAGAAAATGAAATCGGTTAAAAAAATTCTTCCGTTCCTGATCCTCGTGATTCCAGCCCTAGTATGGGGCCAGGACGCAACTCCCGCTGCGGCTGCACCGGCAGCTCCCGTGCCCACCTTGGATAAAGGTGATACTGCATGGATGATTGTAGCATCCACCTTCGTGTTCTTTATGATCCCCGGCCTCGCCTTGTTCTATGGCGGTCTGGTAAGATCTAAGAACGTTCTTTCCACAATGATGCATAGCTTTATCGCTATTCTCGTTTTGACACTGCAGTGGACTATTTTCGGATACAGCTTCGCTTTTTCCGGGGATAACCCTTACTTCGGCGACTTTGCGCTCGCGTTTTTGAACGGGATCGATGAAAATACTTTGGAACTGACCGTTCCAAAATACGTTCACTTCCTGTTTCAAGGAATGTTTGCATTGATTACTCCCGCGCTGATTTCCGGTGCGATTGCAGAGCGAGTTAAGCTTTCAGGATACGTCGCATTCATTCTGCTTTGGGCGACCTTCGTTTACGATCCTGTCGCGCATTGGGTTTGGGCCGGTTCAGGTTGGTTATTTAAAATGAGCGCCCTTGACTTTGCGGGAGGAACCGTTGTCCACTTGATTTCCGGTATTGCAGGATTGGCAGCCGCCATCGTCATCGGAAAACGTAAAGGAGAAGGTATTTCTCTTGTTCAGCCGAATAATCTGACTTACACTTTGATCGGTGCCGGTTTACTTTGGTTCGGTTGGTTCGGATTCAACGCAGGTTCCGGACTTGCCACTAACGGTATTGCCGCTCGCGCATTCGTCGTAACGTTGATCGCTCCAGCTGCCGCAGGAGTTGCCTGGTTAGCGATCGAGTATCTGCATACTAAAAAAGCGACCGCTCTCGGTGCCGCTTCGGGTATCGTCGCTGGGCTTGTCGTTATTACGCCCGCTTCGGGTTTTGTCGGTCCGGTAGGAGCCATTTATATGGGCTTGATTGTCGCTCCGATCTGCTACGGCGCTATCCTTCTGAAAGGTAAGCTCGGATACGATGACTCTCTCGATGCATTCGGTATTCACGGAGTCGGCGGTGCGATCGGCGCCATTCTAACGGGTGTATTCACTCTCACGTTAGGAGCCGGAGTCGCCAGCAAGGGAGATCAGATCGTAGTTCAGTTGATTAGCGTCCTAGCTACCGGCGGTTACTCGTTCATCGTTTCCCTCATATTAGCTTTCGTTATCGAGAAAACCATTGGATTCAGAATTTCCGAAGAGAAGGAAATTGCCGGTCTTGATTCGGAAATTCACGGAGAGAAGGGTTATATTCTTTAATCCTTTGAAAATTTGATTTAATAAGTAAAGGAGAGCATATGAAATTAATCGTAGCAATTATCCAGCCCCATAAACTGGAAGAAGTCAAAGCCGAGCTGACAAAGAACGAGATCTACAGGCTTACGGTCAGCGACGTGCAAGGCTACGGGCAGCAGAAAGGTAAGACGGAAGTCTTCCGCGGTCATGAATACCAAGTAAACCTTCTTCGCAAGGTAAGATTGGAAATCGCGGTAAACGACGAGTTCGTTAAGCCTACCGTAGATGCCATCTTGAAAGCGGCAAAGACCGGCGACGGAAAAATCGGCGACGGAAAAATCCTGATTCTTCCGCTCGAGGATGTCATCCGCATCCGTACCGGCGAAAGAGGAAGTTCCGCTATCTAAAGGATTGATTCTTCCCCCAAACGAGTCGAAACCTGCTTGGGGTCGGTACTACCGGCCCCTTTTTTGTGATTATTTCGTTAAGCGAAGGAATCTATTTTTATAAGATAGATCTTTCCGAATCAATACCTCCGAATACCCGATGGAAAGGGCTTCTTCGGATAGCCATTGCGAGTATTCCGGATGAGTCTCTAGGAAAAGTTTTCCGCCCTTAAATAGGTAAGCTAACGCTTCCTTTAGAAGTTTCGCATGGAATTCCTTGAAATTCGATACGAAGAGAGCGATATGCGGTTCGTAACCGATCACGTCCTGCATGATTTCCGTCTTTTCGGATTCGGGAATATAAGGGGGATTTGCGACGATAAAATCGAACGATAAAATCGTAGGTATGGGAGCGAGTAAATCTCCGATGAAGAAGTCCATCGCGCGCTCACTTCCCAGAATTTCCAACCCGTTCCGCTCGGAGATTTTCAAAGCTTCTTGAGAAATATCGGAGAAACTTGGAGACCAATCGGCTCTGGCTTTTGCGAGGCTAATTCCTATGCATCCGCTTCCGGAACAAAGATCTAAAAATTTCAGCCGACCGTTCTTGTCCGGGAATTCTTCCAGTATCCAGGCCACCAATTCTTCCGTTTCCGGCCTTGGAATCAGCACGGTATTATCTATAAAGAAATCCGAATCGAAGAATGCCTTTCGTCCAATGATGTAAGCCGTAGGGCGGAATCTAGAGCGTTCCACTATTCTTTCCCGATATGCGTCTTTTTCCTCGTTCGAAAGCGGACGTTCAAAATCCACATATAACTTTACGCGAGGAATCTTGAGAAGGTCGGCTAATAATAATTCCGCGTCGAGCCGAGCTGAGGGAATATTCTTTTTCTTCAGAAATTCTTCCGACTTCTTTAGTAAATTAAGGACGCTATCCTGAGAATCCGGCATGATAAAATGAATGGTGGCCCCGAGAGGATTCGAACCTCCGACCAAAAGTTTAGGAAACTTCTGCTCTGTCCACCTGAGCTACGGGACCGAATTTAAAGCGGTGTAAATCCCGGGTATCGGACTGGGATTGCTCAGCCATCTTTACGACGGTTTGCGCTTCTGGGAGACTATTCTTTGAAAGTCGTTAATATTGTGAATAACGATTTTATCGGAATAGATCTCGATTTTACCGCTTTTTGCGAATTGATTCACGACTTTTTGGACTTCGCCCACCGGTTGCGCGCACCAATCGGCAACATCCTCCACGGTAATGTTCAACACGACTTCCTTAAAGTCCGTATGAGTGTGCATTTTTTCGTAAAGCATCAGGAATACGTCGGCGACCTTGCCCGTAATATCATCTAATAATAATATAAGAAGGCGTCGTTTTGCATCGTAAATACGGACCGAAAAAATCGTGAGAATCTTGAGCGCCAGAGTCGGGTTTTTGGTTAAAAGCAATTCGAAGTTAGCTCTGTTAAAGTTCAAAACCTTCACGTCGGAAATGGCGATCGCCGTCGCGCTACGAGGCTGTTCTTCCAATATTGCCATTTCGCCGAAGATATCTCCCTGTTCGAGTATATCCAAGGTTTTGATGGAAGTCCCGACGGTTTTAGTGATTTTCACTTTCCCTGTTTGAATCAGGTAGAAATCGTTTCCGGGTTCGTTTTCGCAAAAAATAATTTGGTTCGGATCGTACGTCTTTCCGAACTTGGAAAACATGGATTCAAGCATCAGATCCATTAAGCGCTAAGCTCCTTGGCCTTTTGCCGGGCTTTTTGTGAGAGACTGTCCCTCTCGGGAGGGAGTAGAGCGACTTTGCCGAAGAGCATACCGGCTCTCTGGCGATCGCCTTGTAGTTCCGCTATTTCCGCCAAATGAAACAAGGATTCTTTGACGGATTCGCCGGAGGGATGTTTTTTAATGTACGTAGAAAACGTGTTACTTGCGGTTTCCAAGTTACTCAGCTTGAGAAAGCAAACTCCCATTTGGAAAAGAGCGTTATCCACGAGTTTTTTCTCGCTATCATATTTAAAATCGTTTCGACCGGTCAAATCTTTGAAAATTCCGACCGCTTCTTCGAATTTGCCGACGTTCAAGAAAGTATGAGCCCTATTATAAAGCGAAGTGATCGAATTATCCACTCCCGATCCCACGCTGGATTTCTCGGTAGCCGGTTTCATAATATTCTGCAAGTTTTCCTGAGTCATTCGGGGCGAGGCTCCGGCGTCATATACGAGCGGCGGCATGTTGATCGGGTAGGGGTTTCCTTTCCTTGCCAAATCCAGGAGTTCGGTCGCCCTGCCTGCGTAAGCTCCGTTCGAGTAATGCTCCAAATATTTTGAAAATGCATAGGCGGCGTGTTCGTAATTCGTATTTTTATAAAATACTTCCCCGACGTTCATTAGCTCGAAGGCGGGATTCCGCGTTTCGGCCTGACCTAGAATTTCTCTCAATTTCTTATGAACCAGGCGTAATTGGCTGGAGAACACCTTCATCATTTTTAGAATGAGGTGAGTTTTTTCCGAAACAAAGATTTCGAACTCGTGGAGCTTGAATACCAATACGGTCGCTCCGCCCACGACCTGCGCCGTCTCTTCCCTCGGGTATTTTCCCAAGGCCGATTTGACTCCGAAGAATTCGCCGAGTCTTACGTCTTCTTTCACTTCATAACCGGTATCGATTGCAGTGTACGTAAGTACGACTCGACCGTTCCTCAGGACGTAGATATCCTCAGACCGATCTTTCTCGAAATAAATTATGGAGCCGCCTTTATAATTCCGGATTATGGGCCCAGCCAAAACCGTTACCTTCCACTCTAAATCTCACCCGATGGGAAAAAATGCCAAATCCTTTTTGTAACCAAGGGCGCGAGTGACCGATTCTACCAACCCTAGGGGATCTCCTGCAAGGTATTTATCGGTTCCCGCGATCCTTATTTCGCGTCCAAGAATTCCAGTTTCGTCGAAAAATTCTTTCAAAGTTAGATCACCATATGCCGGTTTTCCATCATTGATAACTAATCGTATCGAGTCCAAGTCAGCAGAGCAGAGCGCTTCGTAGGCGTCTTCCTTTTCTGAAGAAAGCACCAGGATATCCGCAATTTTTCCTTCTTCTAAACTTCCCAAATCCTTAGAGATTCGGAATGCTTTTGCCGGATTGGACGTAACCATCTGGAAAATCATCTTTGCATCCAGATCTTCTCCGTATTCTTTCCTAAAAAATGATCTCGCATTTTTAATTTCATCTAGGATGTTCAAGGAGCCGGATAAGGGGGAATCCGTACCGAGGCTGACATTGATCCCGGCCTCTAAAATAGCGCGAATTGCGGTCGTTTTTCCGAATATATACAGGTTCGATTCGGGGCACCAGACGAAATGCGCTTTCGCTTTTGCTATGGATCGTATGTCCGCTTCGTCGAAGGCGATTCCATGCACTAATACGCTGTGCTCTCCCAAACCGCCGAGAGACTCCAGGATTTGGACCGAATTTTCGGATTCTTCGTCGAATCCTTCGGCTATATGGGTTATGAACGGCAAATCCGCTTTTTTGGCTCTTTCGTATTCGATTGCGGGACCGTCACCCCATCCTAGAGAATAGGAACAAATACTGTGAGCAAGAGTATATCGATTCAGGATGCGAAGCGGGACTCGATCGACAAAAGGTTCCTGGACGAAATGCGGAATATGATCTTGGACAGAGGTAACTCCGCTAATTAAATTTTTATAAGATCCTAAAAAGTATAATTGCTCGGGCTCTAATTGTTGGCGTTCGGCAAAGACGACGGAGGACTTGAGATCGTTGTCCCAAGGAAGCCAGTTCGGATAAGGACGATTGGTTCCTACCTTCGGAAGATAGGAACCGAGTAGGTGGTCGTGAGCGTTGATTAATCCAGGATATACGAACATCCCTCCGAGATTCAGGCGAATCGGAAGATTATCGGAAGGTCTTCCTTTACGGATGGACGCAATTCTCCCGTCCTTTACGCGGATCGTCGCGTTTTCCAGGATTCCTGCGGGAGTCACGGCTCTTGCATTAATAATTTCCCATTCCATCAGGTTCTATTTATTTCCCGTCGTAAGACTCGTTTTTAGTTCTTTACCGGCTGACGAAAGGGATCGGGTCGAGAGCTTTCGCTCCTTGATTGATCTGAAAATACAGTCCCCTCCCTTCTTCCAATTCGCCGACGGTTGCGCCTTTTTTTACGCTTTCTCCTTCCTTAACGCCGACAGAACGCAAATTCGCATAGATCGTGGAATACCCGCCGCTATGCTCTAAAATAATATATTTCCTATAGCCGTCCATTTGGTCCACCACAACAACCTTTCCCTCGGAGACTGTCCGTACTTCCTTATGTCTTCCTGCTTTGAATAGAACTCCCTTATTCGGATAATAACTTACTTTTGAAAAAGGAAGCGCTACCGGCGGAAGCCTTTCCAACGGCTTTCGGAATTTCGGTCGAGTCGATGCCGTTCCGAGCCCTATCGGTTCTCCTTTTGGAGCTGAATTCTTTGACGGATTCGGAGGCAATCTTAAGACTTCTCCTTTTCGTAATCCGTCGGATTCTTTCTTGCCATTCCATTCTAGGAGAAGGCGCCAATCGATTCCGTGCTTTTTGGCGATGGAAAATGCCGTTTCCTTGAATTGGACGGTGTGGGATCCCGAGGGTGAGCGGGTACCGCCTTCGGAAGCTTGCGAGAGTAAAAATAGAATTCCGGCCGTCAATGAAAACAGAATCGGACGGATTCGGAAACATTCCCGCATACTTTTGGTATCGGCAAATCCGCGGCATAGAAAAAGAAAAGGGAGCCTCAGACGGCTCCCTTTTCGAGGAAAAATCCCGAAAGATCCGGATTAATCTTCGTCTTTCGAGTGCGGCTTGTATTTCTTCATCAGCTCTTCCGCAACGTTCCGTGGCACCGGTGCATAGCGGGAGAATTCCATCGAGAATTCCGCCTTACCCTGGGTGGAGGAACGGATGACGGTCGAGTATCCGAACATATCCGCTAAGGGAACTTCGGCTTCCACTTTGCAGTAGCTGTCTTGTTCCGTAGTGTTTAGGATCATCCCTCTTCTTTGGTTCAAAGAAGCAAGGATGGCTCCTTGGAATTCCGCCGGTCCATCCACTTCCACTCTCATAATCGGTTCGAGGATTTGAGGGCTTGCTTTTGAGAAACCTTGGCGGAAAGCGTAACGGCCTGCGATTTGGAAGGCCATATCCGAAGAGTCCACATCGTGATACGACCCGTCATTGATGGTCAACTTCACACCGATAATCGGGAAGCCGATCAGGCTTCCGCGATCCAAGCAACTCTTGAATCCTTTATCCACCGAGGAGATGTATTCGCGGGGAATCGATCCGCCCACGATAGCGTTTACGAATTCGTAATCTTTTCCCTCTTCCTGAGGAATCGGCTCGATAAAGCCGGCTACGCGACCGAACTGACCCTGGCCACCGGTTTGCTTTTTGTGGGTATAGTCGAAGTCCGCGCGTTGAGTAATCGTTTCTCGGTATGCGACCTGAGGAGCTCCCGTGACCAATTCCACACCGTATTCGCGCTTCATCCGCTCGATATAGACTTCGAGGTGCAGCTCTCCCATTCCTTTAATAATAGTTTGGCCGGATTCCTGATCGACGTGGGTTTGGAAAGTCGGATCTTCTTTGGTAAAGCGGTTGAGGGCTTTTGCCAAATTGTTTAGGTGTTTGGATTCCTTGGCTTCGATGGTAAGAGAAATCACCGGAGCCGGAACGAACATGGACTCCATGGAAACTTTCATTTTACCGTCGGTAAACGTATCTCCGGACGCGCAATCGATTCCGAAAAGAGCGATGATATCTCCTGCTTCCGCAGAATCGATGTCTTCCATTTCATCCGAGTGCATCCGACAGAGGCGCCCTACGTTATGTTTCTTGTTATTGGACATATTGTAGATCGTCATACCTTTCTGGATTTTACCCTGGTAGACCCTTACATATGTGAGCTGGCCGTAACGTCCGTCTTCCAACTTGAAGGCGAGGCAAACGAGGGGTTTTTCCGGATCGGAAGGAAGTACGATTTGGTCTTCGTTATTATTAACGTCAAGAGCCTTGTTGGTGACATCTACCGGAGACGCAAGATAATCTAAAACTCCGTCAAGGAGTTTCTGAACGCCTTTATTCTTGAACGCAGAACCCATAAAAACCGGGGTTAATTTTAACGCGATCGTACCGTTCCGAATCGCAGTCTTGATCTGTTCCACCGTAGGTTCGCCTTCGAGCATAGCTTCCGTGAGTTCGTCCGAGAACATCGAAGCAGCATCCAAGAGTTCTTCGCGTTTTTTCTGAGCGAGCTCTAAATGTTCCGCCGGAATTTCTTTCTCGACGATCTGCATTCCTCCGTTTCCTTCGAAGTAAACGGCCTTCATCGTTACTAAATCGATGATTCCTTGAAGGTCGTTTTCCAAGCCGATCGGAATTTGGACGGCCACAGCATTATGCTTGAGCTTCTCGCGAAGTTGATCGATCACTCGGAACGGGTTGGCTCCGGTTCGGTCCAGTTTGTTAATGAACGCGACTCTAGGTACGTTGTAACGACGCATCTGTCGGTCGACGGTAATGGACTGAGACTGAACTCCGGAAACGCCGCAAAGAACTAGGATAGCGGAATCGAGCACGCGAAGAGAGCGTTCCACTTCGACCGTAAAGTCCACGTGGCCCGGAGTGTCGATGATATTGATGGTATAATCTTTCCACTTGCAGTAGGTGGCTGCGGATTGGATCGTAATCCCTCTCTCTCTTTCCAGCTCCATGCTATCCATTTTCGCGCCGACTCCGTCTTTTCCACGAACTTCGTGAATAGCGTGGATACGGTTCGTATAGAATAGAATCCTCTCTGTCAGGGTGGTCTTTCCGGAGTCGATATGGGCGGAAATTCCGATATTCCTGGTTTTGAGGAGTTTTTCACTGGCTTTAAAATCCGCGACGGCAGTACTCATAGGGTCCTCGTAATAAAGATTGGGTTATAAAAACGTCAAAGGCTCCCAGGGTAAAGGAGCCCTAATTCTTACCAGATTTCTAGAAGCGCCTCATTTGTAAAGATATTCTTAATCGAATTCCTACCTGGAACTCCGAGTGCCAGGTTTTTCATTGCCTGGCTTACTTACCTGAAAAAAATATCCCTTCGGAAGAGGGTTCCCCTCACCCCATGCAGTCGATTAAATTTTTTAAGAGAAACATCAATCGGATCGCCCGGGCATTTTTACTGCTTTCGGTCGCTAGAATCCTGTGTTTAGGCTTTGCCGGGGCGATCCTGCTCGGCTCGTTTATGATCTATGCTTCCGAATCGGGCAGACTCGGTTATCCCGACTCGTTTTACATCGCGGCCTCCGCCATTTGCGTCACCGGATTGACGACCGTTTCCGTCAGCGAGCTGGCATTTTCCACTCAGGTGATCATGATGTTTTTGATCCAGGTCGGCGGGCTAGGGATTATTACTTTTACGGTACTGGTCGGAATACTAGTCGTTAGAGGGTTGTCTCGGAGCACTCGAATCGCGTCATTCGTTTTTGAAGCGATCGATTCGCATGAATCCGAAGACGGAACGGAGAAATCTTCAAAGAAAGCACATTACGTAAAAAGAATATTGTTTTCGATCGTTAATATTTCCGTTTCGTTGGAATTACTGGGTGCTCTCCTACTTTATCTCTTCATGCCGAAAAATTTAAGCGAATTGCCCGGCGACCCGAATCGGCTTTTCCTGAGTTTATTCACCGCAGTATCCGCGTTTAATAACGCGGGGTTTTCGATCGTGGACGACGTTAGTTTTCTTGCGAGCGAGCCGGTATGTCTTGTCATTATACAGGGATTGATCGTGATGGGAGGTATCGGATTTCCCGTCATAATCTTCTTCGAGAAAACGTTGTTGGAAACGTTTCGCAAAATTATGAATCGCATCGAAGTCGCGATGGAGACGTATTTGATGTCTCGAGCGTTGGAGGAAGGAAAGGAGCCTTCCTGGATTTACCTGCTTTTGATCCGCCTGTCCTTCTGGGCCGAGGATCGCCTGAATCTATACCGAGAAGCCCTGCACGGAGAGTCGAATCGCATTCAAATGAAGGTGATTCTTTATGGATCCTTAATATTGGTGCATGTCGGAGGGTTGGGGATTCTTTTTGCGGAATGGGACAATCCGGATACGATCGGAAAATTCGGTTTCATGGATAAGCTATTCAATTCATTCTTTCTTTCCGTCTCGTCTCGGACGGCGGGATTCAATACGTTCGATCTTTCGGAAATCAGAAGTCCGACTTATGTTCTCCTTTGCTCCTTAATGTTCGTGGGAGGCGGTCCTCAGGGTGCGACCGGGGGGATTAAGATTACGACTTTCGTAATTCTCTTAATGTATTTGAGAAACGTAATCAATCCCCAGGCTAGAGTAACCATCATGGGCGAAGAAGTATCCAAGAACTCGGTCGCGATTTCCACTCGAATCTACTTTCTGGCGACGATCGCCATCGTATTCTTTATGTTGGTGATCACCATTACGAACGAGCATAGGCACGGGATCGAAGATATCTTTTTCGAGGTGATGTCCGCTTTCGGCACTGTCGGCTTGACAAAGGGTTTGACGCCTTATATTACCGGGTTGGAGAAATTCTTTTACCCTTGCATAATGTATGTCGGGAGAGTCGGGGTATTTACTCTTTTAATCGCTTTTACGGGACATTCCGGTTTGGGCAGTCTCGGTTCGAAAGATGACGGCGTCAAGATTCAAGTAGGGTAGGCAGAGGGCAGAGGACAGAACATTGATGAGCGGAGATTCCATGTTCTAAAGAAAGATTCCTGTGTTACAAGGGGATCTTTCCTATACTTCTGTAACTTTTCCAACGTTTGGCAGTTTCTGTCTAGCGTGAGCGAAGCGAACGCATCTGTCTTTCAGAGGACAGAAGACAGAGGACTGAGGACAGAACATTGATGAGCCGGGTTTCCATGCTCTAGGGGAAGATTCTTGTGTTATATTAGATCTTTCCCCTACCTCGGCTGCCTTTCCAACATCTAGCAGTTTCTGTCTTTCAGAGGACGGAAGACAGAGGACTGAGGACAGAACATTGATGAGCCGGGTTTCCATGCTCTATGGAAAGATTCCTGTGTTATAGAGGATTTTTCCACGTCCTCTGTTTCACGATTTCGAATCAGTTTTTAATTGAAACTCTTGCGAAGAACGACATCCTGTCCTTCACGAACGACATTTCTCTTTGGAGCCAGAATGCTAGTGTCTTATATCAAGCTACTCCGACCTCATCAATGGGTTAAGAACATTATTCTCTTTGCGGGGATTATTTTTGGCAAAAAACTCGGAGAACTAGAATCCGTCGAGCGTGCGGTCGCTGCATTCTTCCTATTTTCACTGACTGCGAGTTGTCAATATGTGATTAACGATTTTCTGGATCGAAAGGAAGACGCGTTGCACCCGGAAAAAAAGCACCGTCCGTTAGCTTCGGGTGCGATTACGCCTACGGTTGCGCTTTTTCTTACGGCGATATTACTTTCGGGAACTCTGATCTTATCGTTTCGTTTACAGCCTGAATTCTTTTATCTAGTCACATTCTACCTGGTTTTCAACGTCATATATAGCCGTTTTCTTAAACACATGGTGATCTTGGATGTCATGAGTATTTCAATCGGCTTTGTCGTTCGAGCGGTAGCCGGCTCCGTCGTAGTGGGAGTAAGCTTTTCATCCTGGCTTTTACTCTGTACTTTTATGTTGGCCCTTTATTGGGGCTTCGGAAAAAGAAGAGGGGAACTGATCATTCTCGAGGATGGGGCGATCGGGCACAGAAAGATTTTAGAAGAGTATTCCGTAAACTTTCTGGATTTGATGATGGCGATCGTCGCAACCATGACCCTAGTCACCTACGTAATGTATGTGACGAGTCCGACTACGATCGAAAATTTAGGAACGGATAAGATGGTCTATACGATTCCGATCGTTGTTTACGCCATCTTTCGCTCTTTGTACATCATTTATATAAAGAATATGGGTCACAATCCTACGAGAGCCATTTTGACGGATTTAGGGGTGTTGGTTGCCGGGTTTATTTGGCTTCTTTTGGTGGTTTGGATAATGTATTCCGGCCCCGGCCAAAGCTTACCCATTCACCTGTAAGCCGAGTCTAAAGAAAGGATGAACGCCAAGACAAAGAGTGCTTTTCAATACGGTGCAGCGCTCCTGTTGCTCCTTTTCGCCACGTTTTTTTTAGCTTGGTTTAGGGCTTTAGATACCAAGCCTATATTGAGTTTGGAAGGAATGGAGTTTCGTATTCCGGAAGGGAAGAAAGCGGAAATAAAAGGGAAAACGACGGTGGTTTATTTTTGGGCGACTTGGTGCGGTGTATGTACTACGAATCTTCCGCTCGTTAAGTGGTACGCTTCGTTGTTAAAGGAAAGATCCGGTTTTAGGTTTTTAAGCGTGGAAGAAGGCGAAAATCCGGTCGCTCTAAACGAATATATCCGAAAAAAATCCATCGATTTTCCCGTAATCCCGGGGAACCCGATTCTTCTCAGAGATTGGAATATCGGCGGATATCCTAGTTTTTATATTTTAGACGGAAACGGAAACGTTCGTTTTGCGGAATCCGGAATCATGAGCCCGTTGGGCATTTTTCTCCGCTTGCTCTGGGCGAAAATCTTTTGGCCTTAATCGTCGAATCTACTAGAATATCGTGAGTCGGCTCTGAATTACCGAGCCTCCGATTCCGATAGGATTCTAAAATGGACTCGTACAAACCGAAACCGTTACTGAATAAAAGCGAGCTCCGTCAAATTAAACGTTCGCGGACCAGAGTCGGCGGAAAGAAAGTAATCACCGATGACGTAAAAAAACTCAAGTCGTTAAGCGTTACTCCGGACCTTCCCGCCGAAGAACTGATTCAATACTATAAGGAACCTATTTGGATAGAATATTACATCCCTCGGGAGTCTCGATTCGCGTATGAAATAAAATATCTATTCGTAAAGCTGATCGACGTGGAACCGAGACCCGCGCCTCAGGATGCGATATTAAGAGAAGCGAGGGAAAAGGATAGCTTCATCGATTTGATGGAAATTATCCGTTTATATCCCGAAAAAGAAAAATTAATAAATACCTCGTACGTAAATACGCTTCAATTTTTCGAATCCGTTTCTTCGGGATACCAGCAGTACATGCAAACGAAGGATCCTTATTATTTACGAATTCCCTTGTACCATACCGAAGCATTGATGAAGAGGGAGCCGTCCTTAGCCGCCTTGGAATTTTTAGGAGCGTTCACTTTACATAATTTGAATTGGCTGGTTCGTCGACTCAATCAAGGAGGGAAAGCCTTCTCTCTCGAGGACGAAACCATTTCGGTATTGATCAAGCGTAGGAACGAGTACTGGGAAAAAAAGAACCTGCCGGAAGACGAGGATTTCAACTTATTTTCCGCTTTGTTTTACGAACAGGCGTTTCCTCATCGAGGTCTGGAAGCTTTGGAAGGCGAGGAACTTTTGGAAGAAGAATAGAATCTAGAATAAGTAAGGATTCTTTTTTTTCCGGACCATTCTATCCTCCCGCAAAAAAAGAATGCAATTCTGAACTGGCTTGTAAGTCTAACGGTTACAGGAGACATTTTCCTTGAAGACTGAAATTGCAATTTATTCGGACGTCGTATGCCCTTGGTGCTATATCGGGAAAAAACGATTGGAGAGCGCTATAGAACAATGGAAGGCTACGCATCCGACTGATTCGATACAAGTCAATTGGAAACCGTTCGAGTTGAATCCGGACATTTCTCAGGACGGAGAAGACCGCGAATCTCATATGGTCAAAAAATTCGGCTCTTTGGAAAGAATCCGCTCGATGACGGGGAGAGTCGCGGATATAGCGAAGGAAGATGGTTTAGTTTTTTCTAATTTAGATAAAGGTCATCAACCTAACACGTTCCTTCTTCATGCTTTAATTCGTAAAGCGAAGCGATACGACAAGGAATCCCAGCTGGCCGAAATATTCTTCCGGAACTTTTTTTCGGACGGAAAAAATTTATCGGACGAATCCGTCCTTTTGGAGAGCCTTCGGGAAGCGGGAGTCCCGGAAGCGGAATTATCATCCGTAAAGGAAGATACGGCGCTACTATCGGAAATCGAAAAAGAGGAAATCGAAGGGAAGAATCTGGGCGTTACCGGAGTTCCATTTTATATTTTTAACGAGAAATATGCGGTCTCGGGGGCGCAACCTGTCGAACTATTTTTACAGGTATTCGATCGTTTAGAATTGGAAGAGGCGTAAATCGAAGTTTTTACGTCGAAGAATCTCCACGGACTGCGCCGTCTCCCAACCAGAGAAACATTCTACGGATCCTAAGAACGGACTGTCCGTTATCTTCGGGAATTTTCGGAATATTGGGAAATTCGTATTCTCGGATATTTCGCGGACTTCCCCCCCAGGCGATAGCTTGGTATCCGGATTCCTCGTCAGCCGACCGTAACGCGAAGCGATCTCGAATGAAAAGTAAAAGATCCTTAGGATCAAAAAACGCCTTTGCCAGATCCTTTAAACCTCTGGCCAGGTCCTGATAAACGTTTTCTCTTCCGAAATCGATTAAACAAAAACTAAGTGGATAGTAAGGAACGCCTAAAATAGGGCGAAGCTTCTCGATTAATTCCCGGGCTTCGAACGATTCGGCGTCCAGGATCAGCAGTCCCGGCTTGGTTTCTTTTAAAAGATTCGGAAGTCCGAAAATATCTCTACACCAATATGCGTTGGATCCGGCGGCTCTAAATAGGGACCTGTATCTATAATATAAATTTTCGTTCTGCGTCAGTAGAATCGTTTCGGGATGAATCGGTTTGTTCGGGCGAAACATCGGAAATTCATCCAGGGGGAAAGAGGTTAAATCGTAGATTCGATTCGTTCCCGCTCGCAAAAAAGCGTTCTTTTCTTCCTGATCAAACCTTCCGAGTAAGCAGGCTTCGCGAGACCAATCTTTTGTCTGCGCAATGTCTTCCGGTTGCGCATCCATCTTCCAGAGTAAAGTGTCTTTCGAAACGGAAGGAAAACCCGAAGAGGTCACCCATTCGAAAAATGAAATTCCTTTCCATTTTAATAGAGCTAACAAAAATTCCCGCTCTTCCGGAGTAAGTCGTCTTAGAAGTAAAACGTCTGAGAGTAGATTCATACCAGCTTGGAATAGAACGGGTTTTTTCCTTGACCTTGGGGATTTTAACCCGATCCTAGAATTGGTGCGTTGCGAAAAACCCGCAACTAGAAAGGCAATCCGAAACAAAAAACGGACTCCTCCTTTATTCGGTTCTGGATCCAGCGCATCGGTCTCGGATTTTTCGAGGCAAAGGCAAACGCCCGAATGAAGGTACTCAAACGATACGCAAACCGAAGGTTGTACGACCCCGAGACTAGCAAAACCATCACCTTGGAAGATGTTGCGGAAATGATTATTGCGGGAAATGAAATCAAGGTGATCGATAATATGACCGGCCAGGATATTACGCCGAAAATCCTGGGTCAGACTTTCCTAAAAGTCAGCCTAGGACAGAGGAACGAAGAATTTTCCAACTACATGCTTTCGGCGTTAATCCGTGAAACGGGTAAGAATATCAGCGCTCTATTCGGGCGATTGGTTCTGGGCGGAATCGGACTCGCATATCTCACCAGAGAAAAAATGGACAAAATTCTCCAAAGCATGGTAGCCTTGGGGGAATTAAAACTGGAAGAGGTCAAAAGTTATCGGGAGGACCTCCTTACTCACCTAGCCCAAAGAGCCAGCGAAAACCGGGAGCAAATCCAAGAAGATCTCAAAAAAGTGGGTCGAGAATTGGAAGAAGGCGGCGAAAAGGAATTGGCGGTGGAGGACTTTTCGGAGAAAATTCGGAGGATCGCGGAAAGGGTTCGAGACAAAGACTCTCTCTGATTCTTCTTTCTTAGCCTCCGGCGGGTTAAGACGGAGAACCCGAAAACCGATATTCTAGAGGAAAGGGGGGGCCATGTCCGTTGCCAGAATTTCAAGCCTATTCCTAGGTGCACTTTTATTCGTTTCCTCGGCCGTTTCGGCGAAGGAACCCATCCATGATAAATTGGATAAACTATTCTTCGAACAAATTCATAATTTGGAAAGCGGTACCTTGGAGGAAAAAATCCAGGCCGCCGATTATCTAAAATTCGTTAAAAGCAAATTTGCCGTTCGACCTCTCGTGAATGCACTCAAAGGGAATCCGAAAGTCCCCAAATCGGAAGAGAATTCTCCCACGCTTAAATTTGCGATCGCCCAAGCCCTGGGAGCGATGGAATTGGATATCGCCGCTCCAGCGCTTATGGATGAATTCAAACGAATGTCTCCTCTTGTTCAGGAAATGGATATTCCGAGTTTCAGTTCTCCTGAAGGATATAACCTTACGATTTCCGTCGGAGAAGTGCTAAGAAGCATCGGACTTCTTCCGTATATGAAAGAAAGCGAAGATACGATCGTTTCCGGATTGAGCCACGCGAATTTCTATATTCGTGCATCCGCGGCGGACGGATTGAAAAATCTGAATCGAAAAGAAACGCTTCCTCAACTAAATGCCGCTTTGGATAAGGAAAAAAATTCATTCGCGAAAGTTGCCATTTTGAACGCAATCGTTTCCATCAATAGAATTGCGAATCAGAGGTTCTACGATCTCTGTTCTTTTTTAAAGGACGAATCGCCTATGGTTCGTTACAGAGCTTCGATGGCGATCGGAGAAGTGGATTTGAAAGCGGGAGAATTCTCCCTCAGAGAAGCATTACTGATCGAGCAGGAACCGATGGTTCGCGAACAAATTAAAAAAGATTTGGCGAGCGTGATCGGATTTAAGATGCCCGCAACCAGCTTTATGTTCACGGAACAAAGCGGAAAGTAAGCTCCCAGGATAATCGGCTTTCTAAAGCGGAGAGCCGATTGCGGAAAATTTTGCGGGTGGTGGGAGATACTGGGATCGAACCAGTGACCTCTACCATGTCAAGGTAGCGCTCTAACCAGCTGAGCTAATCCCCCGGTAGCGACCAGTATTTTGTTGCATTCATTGTCGTAAAGCCTTTTCATCCGACCGTTCTCCTCGTTTATTGCGGTTCGCTTTTTCCTCTCGAACCGGAATGATTGCCGGAAATGAACCACGCTTTTGGTCGAACTTTCGGATTCTCGGAAAAATCGGAGCGCCTTCGCTGAGAATCCGGAAAGTTTGGGTGGGAATATTGTCTTGGCTCCCTTTTCCAGGACATACGTAAATCGCTCAAGATACGCGCATACGGATCCATTCCTGAAACCTTCGCATTTTGGACCGAAGAATAAAATCCTGGGCTTGCAATTCCACCTTCCCGCCAGCCGGAGAAAGCCGATTTTTTCTTCCGATTCCGGATAGACGAAGATCGTTCTTAAAAATTTTTCCAATAATCCCTACCGATTTCGGAATTAGCTAGGATTTTCCGGGATCGGCGGGCGGTCATTCCGAACATAGGTTATAGTAAACGCTACAAAAGTCGACGTGCTGACTGGGAGACACCTATGAACGTCCAAACGAAACGTAAAAAGAAGGATTTGAAACCGATCGATGCGCAGGCACCGAGCGTGCGTAAAATGGATTTTGAAGGCTTGGATCAGCTTTCCGATTATTATATCGCGGGGAATTCATTCGTCACGCATACGGTAAACGCCTATCACATTATTTTCCCCGAAGGGGAAAGGTTCTTCATTAAAAGCGTAAAAGCCTTCGCGGATAAAGTTCAGGATCCCAAACTCCAAAACAATATCAAGGCATTCATAGGACAGGAAGTTCAGCACGGTAAGGAGCACGAAAAGGCTTTAGAGATGCTGGAGAAGAAAGGATACCCCGTCGGTAAGATTCTAAAATTTTACGTAAAAACGGCCTACGAATTCTTTTGGCCTATTCTCGAGTTTCTTTTCGGCAAAAAACTGAAGCTTTCCGTAACGGCAGGGTTGGAGCATTATACCGCCACTATGGGCGAAATTTCGTTGCGCCATAATTTACACGATCAAGCCGAAGGTGAGATGAGAAACCTTCTGCTCTGGCACGCCTGCGAAGAGATCGAACATAAATCCGTGGCTTACGACGTTTTGCAGACCGTATCCAAAAGTTATCTTTTACGGGTATTGGGTTTTATCGTAGCGACCTTTATGTTTTGGGGTTACGCAATCATAATACAGCATTTGTTTATTTTGTCGGATCCGGGAATCGGTTTTAAAAGATATTTCACGGACATGAAAAACGCCGGGCCTTATGCGGGATTACTTTGGAAAGATATTTCCAAATCGTTTCTGCTTTATTTTAAACGGGATTTTCATCCGGATCAAACCGGCGGGTACGAATTAGCGAACGCAGCATTAGCGACTATATAATTTAGGTTTTGGTGAAAAGAATGAGTAATGAAACAACAGCTAAAAAAAGAAATTTAAAACCGATCGATGCAAAATCACCGTCGGTTCGCAAAATGGATTTCGTCGGTCTTGAAAAGGTATCCGATCACTACGTGGCCGACAATTCCTTTTTAACGCATAATGTTAACGCTTATCATATTCTGTTTCCCGAAGGGGAAAGATTCTTTATCAAAAGCGTTAAGGCCTTTGCGGACCGAGTAAAGGATCCCGGATTGCAGAATCGGGTAAAAGCTTTCATCGGACAGGAAGTTCAGCACGGAAAAGAGCATGAGAAAGCGCTTGAAATTTTGGAAGCCCAAGGTCGCCCCGTTAAGGTTATGCTAAAATTTTATATAAAAACCGCGTTTGGAATTCTCTTGCCAATTCTCGAATTTCTTTTCGGAAAAAAATTGAAACTTTCGGTCACTGCAGGGCTGGAGCATTATACCGCGAGTATGGGCGAGGTCGTTTTAAGAAACAGACTTTACGATTATGCCGAAGGTGAAATGCGAAACCTACTTCTTTGGCACGCTTGCGAAGAGATCGAGCATAAATCGGTCGCTTACGACGTCTTGCAAACCGTTTCTAAAAGTTATACGCTCAGGATCTTAGGTTTCTTGATCGCATCCGTTATATTCTGGGGGTATTCGATTTTCTTACAGCATTGGTTTTTAATCGCGGACAAGAAAGTCGGAATTCGCAAATACTTTCAGGATTTAAACGGGGCCCGTCCCCAAGGGCGAGTCTTGTATCCTGCGCTCGCAGCGATGTCACTCCTGTATTTCAAACCGAGTTTTCACCCGGATCAAACCGGCGGTTACGAACTAGCTAACGCGGCGTTAGCGACCATTTAAGCACCCATCCAATCCACTTGTTCCCTGCTTCCCGCTCCGCAACGAGCGGGAGGTCGGTTTTTTTCCATTAGAAAAACGTAAAGAATAATCGGTTAGAATACCGCGTTATTTTTGCCGGATCCAATCTTCTAAGAATGCTTGGCGTTTTACGGGGGAAAATTCGGTGAATTTATAGTTCGCATACTCGTATTTTTGAAACGGATCGTTTTGGAATATATCTTGGATTTCCTGCAAAGATTTCGACTTTCCTAGGATCACTCCGCCGATTCGAGGTTCCTTTGGGCCGGAGAGAAGGAGAATTCCTTTATCATACAAGGTTTGCAAAAAATTACGATGCTCGACGACTGCCTCATCGATTTTTTCTATGGGAACGGTATATAGTAACTCGATTAAGAAAAATTTCATTCATTCCATCCTGGATCCAAAATTTCATAAGGTTCGGGCATGCAAAGTATAAGATACGATTATCTAGGAGGTTTTTTCCATGTGGGAAGGGCTTTTGCAAAGTACGAGAAGAAATGATCCTCGGCCGTTTCCCTACCGGAATTTCTCATCGATCCTATGATCACTAAACTATCCTTGGCCCTGGATAACGCCACATAAAGGATTCGGTGTTCTTCCTCCAAGACTTCTTGCGGAGACGTCCGTTTTACGTTCCAACCGTCGGCGATGTCCACGAAAACCGTATGAAATTCCAGACCCTTGGATGCATGGATGGTCATGAGAAGTTCTTCCGGAATACCGGCGCGGATATATTCCCGGATACGATGATTGGAACGACAGAGAATTTTTAATTCGCCTCGACTGAATCGATATGCTTGACCGAGAAAGGGGAAGAGATCGCTGATCCTATTTATCTTGACAAGGCCCACTAACGCTTTTCCCGAACGGTGAGCTTGCACGATCTTCGGGATTTTACTTTTATTTCTATCGATCGGAATCGTCGATATCTCCACGATTTTCGGGAGGGAGCGATAATTGGTAGTTAGGGCATGTTGGCTGGTTCCCTGAAAAAGTTTCGGATAATCGAGAAATAATTTTACGTTCGAACCTCTAAAGGAGTATATACTTTGGGAGTCGTCGCCTACGACTAAAATCGAGGCGGTATCCGACAAAAGTTTAACGAACGTTAGCTGTTCGTGATTGGTATCCTGGAACTCGTCCACTAATATTCTTTTTAGAGAGGACCTAACGGCTTCGGTCCAAGGTTCTCTCTTTTCTAAAGCTTCTAGAAATATGGCGACGAGATCGTCGAAATCCATTTTTCCCTGCCCTTTCTTGAACTTAGCATATTCCTCCCGTACTATCGGTAACCAATCTTTCGGGAATTCCTCCGGAAGGGCCGAAGGATTCGTAAGTAGTTCGTAAGGAATTCCACCGATCAAAGAAGGATCTTTCCGAAACCAGTTTCTAAAAAATCCGTTTCGTTCGGAGGGCAGTAGGATTCCGGGCATGCGTTGTTGAAAATCCGGATGGTGCCGGGCCAGAGACTGAAAGCAAAAAGAGTGAAACGTATGAACTCGGACTCCCTTTTGTCCGGTATTGATCTGGATTCTGTGTTTGATTTCCCCGGCGGCTTTTCTCGTAAAACTAAGTACAAGAATCTCCCGGGGGTCCGTTCCGTCCGAAATACATCGTTCCACAAAGCCGACCATCGTACTGGTTTTTCCGGATCCTGCCGCGGCTATTACTTGAATGTATCGGGAGGAATCTCGTATGATCTCTTCCTGAGCGGGATTGAATTTCGATCTTTGCATCCGAATACACGGGTAGATATTTTGCGCTAATGCGGTCGGTTTTTCGTTTGCGGGAATCAATCCGACTCGAGTTTTCTTTTTGAAATTCCTAGAACAAAGCGGATAAAATGGATTTCGAGATACGAAGGCCGGCATCGATACTTAGAAAAGTATAATTTAGGAAGAAACCTTGGAATCGCGTTTTGAACATTGGTCAATCTTGCATATTTTTATCCTATTCGGAACGGTTCTTTTTTTGGCATTTTTGATTTACGTCGCGAGGAGATGCCCTGATGACCGGGCTCCGAAAAGAATCGGACGGTTCATCGCATCGATTCTACTTCTTAATTATATCGTTTATATAGCCTATCGAATCGATCTCGGTTATTGGGAAATTCGATACGATCTCCCTATGGAATTTTGCGATTGGTCCCTGTTCGTCACGTGTATAGCCCTCTTTACTCGGAACAGAATGATGGCCGAGCTCTCTTATTTTTGGGTTATAGCGGGGTCGATCAATGGAGTCGTTACCCCGGATTTACAGGTATCGTTTCCGCATCCTTATTTTTTTATATTCTTTATCGCGCATTCCGGATTAGTTATCGGGGCTTTGTATGCCGTATTCGGCCTAAGGCTGTATCCAAGGAAATGGGCGGTTCCTCGAGTGATTCTTCTCTCGCAGTTATATTTTCTCTCCGCTCTCCTGATCGATTTTTCGTTTAAGGCAAATTACGGTTATCTAATGGAAAAGCCCGGCTCTTCGTCTTTGATCGATCATTTGGGGCCCTGGCCCGTTTACCTGGTCAATATGCAACTCATCGGGTCGGCGCTGTTCTGTATTCTTTATCTCCCGTTCTATTTTAAGAATAAAACGAACGAAACGAAATCGTCCCGATAAAATCGGATTTTAAAGACTTGTAGGCGCTCGGCGTTAAACGGGCGCCGAACCGACTTTGTTCGAATCAGGACTGTCCCACTATTCTTTCTCCAACTGTAGTTCGATTGCCGATCCTTTTGCCCCGATTCCCGTCAGTTTCTGAACAGCGGTGCAAATTAGTAGGGCAGAAATCGCTAGGCTTATAAAGAAAATTCCGATGCCGACCGGCGATCCGGATATTATCGATTATTCCAGAATTTGAAAAACGACTCGTCGATTTTTTTGCCGGCCTTCCGGGGTATCGTTGGACGAAATCGGCTGGGAATCTCCGTATCCTTTGGTCTGCACACGATCTTCGCCGATTCCATGTTTCACTTTAAGATATTCCGCGATAGCGTTCGCTCGATTTTCGGAAAGAGTTTGGTTATCCGTTTTTTTACCGACGTTATCGGTATGTCCTTCCACAAGAATTTTTAAATTCGAATTCGACTTCAATAATTCGGCAAGTCGATTCAGCTCCGGTTCGGATTCTTTCGAAATCTCGGATTTTTTCGTTTCAAAAAATAAATTATTCAGCTGAATTTGACGACCTATCGCTATGGAAGGCAATACGAATTCGACGGCGACTTTTTCCTGATCGGATGGATTCTCTAAATTCAAATTTCGGGATACGGTTAGATATCCTTCCTGCTTGGCATAAAATCCGTATTTCTCTCCGTAAGGGAGCACTAGGCTAAAAGACCCGGTCTTAGGATCGCTTTTTGCAATACCTAACTCCTTGAAGTTAGTTAAAGATTCATAATGTATTTCCGCGGAAATCGGATTCCCGTTTTCATCGGACACTTTTCCGTTTACGACGACGACCGAGTTCGGACGGAAATCCTGAGGGAGATACGCCATATACAGTTTTCCGTCCCTGCTGACATACGCCCATTTACTATTTGCGGGGATGGAGAAAAAATTGACTCCTTTCAGATTTTCGGAAACTTCCACAGGCTTAGTCCATTGAGTCCAACCGTTCCCGATTCTCCGTGTCACGTAAATGGAGATCCCTTGGTGACCGTCGCTGGAAAAATACAGGGTTCGATCGTCGCTAGCGAGAAAGGGAGCCATTTCTTCCTTTTCGGTATTGATCGAGCTTCCTAAACTCTGTCCAAACGAATAGGTTCCGTCTTCCTTTTGAAAGCTAATGTATAAATCCAGTTTTCCGACCGAATCTTCCCGTTGAACCGAAAAGATCATGACCCTACCGGAAGAAGATAAAGTGGATCCGCCGAAGACTTCCTGAGAAGGGTTACTGCTTTTTCGATAGTTATTATAAAAGCCGGGAAAATCTATGATTTTGGGAACGGACCAAGTCCCATTTTCGCGAAAGCTTTTGTATAAAGGCACGCGTTTGGCCAGAGCCTCCTTTTTTTTCCGATGTTCCTTCTCTATTGCATCCAGCTTGGCGGAAATATTCGGGTCATTATCGATATCTTGGTATATTTCCTTTCTTTTATGTTCCAATTCTTCGTCTAGTTTTTTTCTTTGTTCTTCTTCGTCGTAGCTACCGAAGACATAAAGTTCGTTTCCGCCGGGCAAGGCGGATAATACTGCGGACGGCATATCGTTATTTAAAGGGTGAGGCATTTCCTTTCCGTCTTTCCAGAAACCTTTTTCGTCCTTTTCCGCGTACCAAATTTTCTGAGTCCCGTGCCTCCCTTGGGGTCGGAATACAGTCCAAAATAAATATCGTCCATCGGGGGTGACCGTCGGGTTGATCGAGTATTGATGTCGACTAACGTAGTCGGGAATTTTTTTCAAAGTCCAGGGCTGAATACCGGCTTCTTCGTTAAAAGGGGGTAAATCGAAGCGCAACGGCATACAATGCTGTTCTTTCATTTCGCATAAAAGGCGAACGGTATGCTGTTGGTATTTTGAAAGTTCGGGACCGAGATCGTTGGATTCGATTTGTATAAAGTCTTCACCCGAGTGAATGAGTTTTCCGAATTGAAGGAGCTTTCCCTCCACGATTTTTTCTTCCGCTATGAGGGGAAGAAAGCAGGAAAAAAGTAAGAAAGTATAGATACTCGATATCCGGCCCTTCATGTTATTTCCCCTTGGGGAATTTTATTTTGATCCGTTGTTCTGAAAAGAATTTCTTTGTTTCCAGGTTTGGGAACAGAAGACAGAAGACAGAGGACGGAGGACAGAACATTGATAAACGGAGTTTCCATCTTCTGGAGAAAAATTCGGTGGTAACCGGTGGTGACCAGTGGAATTTTCCGCTATTTCTTGTAATTTTTCCGACATCGGACAGGTTCTGTCCTCGGGGGTACGGCGGAAGTTACCAATTTTACTTTGAAATTCTCCCAAAACGATTTGGACGGGCTCGCAGTTTTATCAAAATGAATCGGCTCTCGTTCGCTATAACCGCACTTTCATCTGCTGTTTCGGTTTTTGCAAAACTAATTCGAGATCTTTCGTGGGCCCTTGTTTGGCCGCGTCCCTCAGCTCTTTTTTTATTATAGTATCTTGGTTCAGTAACTTCGGGTCAGGCTCTCCGCTTCGGTCAAAAAATCGCATCCGCGATTTTGTGACCCCGCGTCGATCCTTCGCGGGTCGTGAAGCGGAGAGTCTGTTTGTAAGTTGCGAGGTTGATTGCTTAGTCCGATCTTCCCGCCTTAAATCGAACCAAGTTGGAATTGAAACTTGAATGCGTCTGGATCAGATACTTCTTCGCCGATGACTTGAAATCGAACCATGTGAAATAATCGAAGTTGAAAAAATACTGACGGACAGTATTCTTCGTTCCTGTCGTCGATCCCCCAGGAAAATTCGGTTACGGACACCGACGCCTTCCTCAAAAGAGGACGTATGCAGTAGGTCTTAGGAAAAAAGGAATTAGCAAACGGATAAAAGAAACGAAATTCATTCCCTATAGATATGATTCAAAACGGGTGGCACCCGTAAACCGCCAAAGAATAGTATGAAATCAATCAACCCTCAATTCATCACCGACGATAAAGGAAAAAAGCTCTCCGTAGTTCTTTCCGTTAAAGAATACAAGGCTATCTTAGAAAGCTTAGAAGAACTGGCCGATATCCGACTCTACGATCAAGTGAAAGCTAAAAACGAAAAATCTGTCCCTTTGAAAGATTATCTTAAGAACAGAAAGAATAATTCAGTCTAAAAGAAGCAGTCCAACAAGTGAAACTCTCAAATAGCCAGCAAATGAAAACGCAAAAGCCCTATTCAAGAACTCTTAGAGAGCTATAATACGATGCGACCTCAAATACAACAAGTCATACAAAAACTCGAACATCTTTCCCCCCGGCGCCTCGCAGAAGTGGACGATTTCATCGACTTTATACGACATAGGGACGAGCACGCCCAAGAAGAGAAAGAACCCACTAAAGAGGAAATCCTCGCTGGTATCGCCCAAGGTTATAAAGAAGCTCAACTGATCCTTGCCGGCAAACTAAAATCGAAATCCCTAGATCAGTTCTTAAATGAACTATAAAGTCGAAACCACTTCGAATTTCGAAAAGGAATTCAAACTCTTAGTCAAGAAATACCGTTCTCTTAAAAAAGAAATCAAGGAGTTGGGTGAGTCCCTTAAAAAAGACCCAACCCAAGGAACGAGTCTCGGCAAAAACTGTTATAAAATACGAATCCCGATCGCTTCCAAAGGAAAAGGTAAATCCGGAGGAGCTAGAGTCATTTACTTCGTTATACTCGCTAAAGAAGTCGTTTTTCTGCTCTCTATCTATGATAAAGCCGAAAAAGAGAGTATCTCCGACTCAGAACTCGAAGGATTCTTAAAGAAAATTCCTTAAAGCTCATTCAAATCCTAAAGATCATACGTCTATAATTCCTACAAATTAGGTATTAGATGTTAGATATAGACGGAGGAGGAACAGTATTCTAAGGGGGCTTACTGCCCAAAGCCAAATCGCCTTGTGTTAGGCGCTAGCGAATGCCAGTCTATAAATATCGGGGCTCAGGCGGAAGGAAGTCGGATCAAAAAAAGCACCGGAAAGATTTGCCAGGATTTAAGTAAAATGCTTACTCGTGTTATTGTTCTTGAACCGTTATTTCGAAGTTGAAAAAATACTGACGGACAGTATTCTTCGTTCCTGTCGTCGATCCCCCAGGAAAATTCGGTTACTAGACATCGACGACTTGCTCACTTCATAGATGGTCCCGAATTTGGGAATACTAAGTGTTTAAGCGGGTTTTTAATTGAACCAGAGTGGAATTGAAACTGGAATATTTCAGGGTTTGGGTTAACCGGATCCGATTTTTAATTGAACCAGAGTGGAATTGAAACAAGAGCATAGATTTTATTTAGAAATTCTGATGAAGACTTTCAATCGAACCAAGTTGGAATTGAAACAAATTTAAATCTCTCTCAACTGAGGAATTCCTCCAGTTGGAACGCTCGCTGGCGCAAACTCAACTTTCGTTTTTGCGGGGCTCGACTAAAGGGAGGAAGGTTCTATGAGGATGCCGGATTTGGAAATCCGTGTCCGTTTTGCTCACCTTTCATAGGGTTTCGTAATTTTCAACTCCGGCAATGCTTTGTAATGTTTCGCATTAAAAGTATACAAATTCATTTTGTAAGAAATAGAAGTCTGGCCTATCAAACAATCGGTAAAACCAATACCATGTTTGAATTTATGCTCTTTGAAAATCGATAGAGCTTTCCGAATTTCTTTTTCATCTAACCATAGAACTTCAAACAATGATATGAACTTTTCTACTTTCCGGAGAGCCTTCGAATCCTTCAATCAATTCGAAATAAGAATAACCGGAAATGGAAATAGTTTCTTCAATGGAATGAAGTTAAGTAATCGCTTTTTCAAAGCCTCGTAAAATAGTCGATTAGGATATCCGAATCAACCAGCATTTCTAGTTTCGAGCTTCTTTCTTAATTCTCTGGAATAGGACGAGCCGTCTTTTATACCTCTATCTTTCCAGATACCAGCCAAATGTAATTTTTGGAGTTCCTTACCGGTATTCTTTTGTTCCTGGAATGGGTGAGCTACCTTTTCATCGATGAAGGTCACTAAAACCTTACCATTCTGAACTTTGACCTTTTCATCCAAAACGATCTTACCTTTTTTAATCGTGCCGCTAATCGTTATCATTCATTTTAAATTCCGGACTCTAAGCTCTCGATTGTCCAAATGGAATCCTATAATATCCCGTGGTCTCGAAGATCTCTTTCGGTCAGGTCGGTAATTTCCGAAACCGCCTTAAGATCAATACCTTTTGCAAGCATCTTGCGAGCGGCTTCCAGTTTACCCTCTAACTTGCCTTCCAGCCTCCCTTTTTGTATCCCTTCTTGAATCAGTCTTTCTGCCGTGGTCATCGCTACCTCCTCGTACCTCTCCAATTTCCTGCGATGGAGCATCTCCTTCAATTCTGAAGGCTGGAAATCCTTTACCCAGAAAATATATAAAAGTAATTTGTGTAAGATTGCAACTCTTTTAGATTCGTCCCCAATCCCATCTAAGAGAGAAAGTAAGCCGGGTAAATGATTCACAAAAACCGCCTCTCCTTCCCGAATCCTCTGTACTACTCCGAGGATGACTTGGAGCGCTATGCTTTCCAATCTCTCTTGTAATTTCACTCCGGACAAATCGAAAAGATCTATTTAAAGTTCGGAATAAATTCGGATAAGACTCTTGCTTCTCCTTCAAGAAGTTTGAATTGGCTTAAGAAAGTTTCACCTAACGTCCACTGTCTTTCTCCATGATAAAAAACGAATGGGATTACGATGGAATGGATTCCCTCCGTTCTTACTTGATTCCTGTAGATCTCCGAAAGATAACCTAGCAGTTGGACATAAATGCCTGTTGCAGAGGACTGACGACAGAAGACGGATGCGTTCGTTTTCAGAGGACAGAGGTCAGAAGACAGATGCGTTCGTTTTCAGAGGACAGAGGTCAGAAGACAGATGCGTTCGCTTTGCTCACGCTAGACAGAAGCTGCACGATGTTGGAAAAGTAATAGAGGTAGAGGAAAGATCCAATATAACACAAGAATTTTCCTTTAGAACGTGGAAATTCCGCTCATTAATGTTCTGTCCTCTGCAGAAGACAGTAGCTGCTACTAGTTGGTAAGGCAACAGAGGTAGGGGAAAAATCCACTGACACACCCGAATCTTTCTTTAGAACGTGGAAACTCTGCTTACCTATGTTCTGTCCTCCGTCCTCCGTCCTCTGTCCTCTGAAAGATTTCGGACATGCATAAAATCCGGTTCCGGAATCAAATTCGATGCGTGATATTTTAGGATAGCCGAACCGGATGTTTCTTACTTGCAAAACTCCTCACGATGAGAGATCGTCCTTCCCAGTGGTAACGAAAGGTTGAATATTTCAATAGTTGTTAGGTGTTAGAGAATGCGGATTTATAAATAGCGGTGCTCAAGTGGAATCGGAGTCGGGGGAGAAAAAGGGAATCGGGCAGAGCTGCCCGATCCAGTAAAATTGATCAAACGTGTGTTATTGCTGTTGGACGGTGATATCCGTGGGACTGGATGTATTATAAAAGGGCTCGATCACTCCGTTTGCTTTTTCCAATATATAACCTTGTTATGGGAATTCAGACACCTTTTTTCGCTAAAAAAATGAGAAGGGTGAGTAGAAAACGGAACCGGGCAGAGCTGCCCGGATCTAGTAAAATTGATCAAACGTGTGTTATTGCTCTTGGACGGTTATATCTGTGGGACTTGATGTATTGTAAAATGGTTCAATCACTCCGGTAAATGCTTGGGAGAAGGTAATCGTATAATTTGTAGATGTATTGGTTGTTACCGTAAACGGGGGGCTGTTCGACGCCGCTAAACCGCAGCTTGTTACAGAATAAGCTGTAAAATTTGAAGCAATATTTGTAGTAGTGGATGCGAAAATCAATTTTTGGCCAGCTGCCGCTACGACTTTTACATAACCAATATATCCAAATCCGGAAGTCGATGGTGAGAAACTTACAGATTGCGCAGAGGTTGTATTTGCGGTTATCTTCGCACAAGAATAGTTGGGTTGGCCTAGTAGCGCATAGAGGGTGGCCTGGTCCGAATTATTGCTGCTGCTTTTTTGGCAGCCGAAGAACAGGAATCCACAAACTGCGAATCCTGGTAGGGTCATAAATATGCGTTTCAATGTTTTTTACCTATTGGGAAAACTGTAATGCGACATTTTCAATTTGGAATTGTTCCAATTTCAAGGATATTTTTCCTTTTAGGGAACGCCATGTAAAATTATCTTACACCTGTAACGGGTCAAAATGGCACCTATGGCAGATTCCTGTCTAAAAAATGATTTTGGCTCAATCCTTGCGATGATTATTTTCTTGAATCTTTTTTGTCAATTTGTAAATTTAGCTCTACCTATTTGAAAAAAAATCGGGATTCCGATAGGTTTTCGGAGTCTTTTTATTCAACCTTTTTTGTATTTTCATTTCAATTTCTCCAGGGAGTAGTTTTATTATGGAATCGAGATTTCTATCGAAGAACTATGTCTTTCTTTGTATTATTTTCCTAGGAATTTCCACCGGTTCCGATCGGGTCTTTTCCCAGCCCGCTGTTCCTCCCAATCTGAACGCACCCCAGTTTGATCCGAACGTTCTGGCGACGACATATTCCTCCGCCGCGAGCCGGTTTTCGAACGCCGCCGACTACGATAATTACGTCCTCAACGAATTACAATATTATAAAACGGCATACGAGGCAGCTCTGGACCAGGAGATCACCGCTTACGTGAATTCCATCCAGACCCAGGACAGTTTTAATAGCGTTCAAGACTACAAAAACTATGTTCAGGACGCCTTGAAGTCCCAGGAGGATCAGGCCTTGACCGCGTTTACGGTTGCGGCGGATATCCAGGCCTACGCCGAACAGGATGCTTTTTTGAAACAGATTTTCGGCGCCGACTATGTGCAAACGGAGGCGGATAAGGCGAGCTTTACGACTCAATTGAATACCGCTTTGGCGTCGAACGTGGATTTGTCGAAACCGGTGGGAACTCAGACCGTTTCGGAAATCCAAACCCAGTGGAACCAGGCGTACAATACGAATTTGCAGAACGGACTGGCTCAGTACGAGTACGGTCTGCAAACCATGACGAGCAATTACCAGGCTTTGCTGAGTCAGATCAATCAAACGGACGCGAATTACCAGGCGAATCTATCCCAAATCAATCAGTACAAACAGAATATCGTGGGTCAGGTTCAATCCTTGGTTTCGAATGTTCAAAATTACTTAAATACGGAAAATTTATTTTGGGTGGATCCAGCGACTAAAACGACTCTGACGGCGGATGGCCAGAATTTACAGACCTTTTTAAATCAGATCCAAACCGATATCACCCAAAACCAACCTCTAACTACGATCGTAAGCGACCTGAATGCCTTTTTGCAAACCGAGAGCTCGATTGGGACCGGTAATGCAGCAAATTATAATGCGTTGGCTTATCCATCGACTCCCGTCAGTTATGCAAATGGCTTTGCAAGTATCCCTACAATGTCGTGGCAATCTGGCTCTGTCGGATACAATGATGTCGGCTTGTCAAAAGAACTTCAATCTTATCTAGACGGAAGTATTACACAATCACAGTTTATTTCCTGGTTAAACGGCGGAATCGGGAATGGTTTAAATTTAGGTTTGAGCGGAGGAATTCAGGTGTATCAAATTCAAACTGCCGATTTGCAAGCTTTCAATAATAATGGAGGATACTGCAATGATATTTTCGGCTGTGGAATTCCAGGATTATTTGGGGGGTGGACTGTTCTACCGTTTTTGAATCTGAATGCTGTATATAGCCAAGCAGGTGCAAATTTCGTGAATTATATTGAAAACGATGTGGTCGGCTGGGGAGGACTTGGCGGGACGGTGGCTCACGTTTCGACAGAAAATGACGTACACATTCTTTTATCCTACAAAACTTACGATCCGAATGCAGCCCAGAACGCCAGTGAATGGAATTCGTTAGTTGCCCAACTCAATTCGTTTTCTGCCAATATCACCAATAACGTACTCCCTGCGATTTCGAATTGGGAGATCCAGGCCAATCAATACCAGTCTCAGTACAATGCGTTTTTAGCGCAAAAACAACAAACCATCGCTAACGCCCAGGCCAATTTTACGGCCGGGGTGCAGGCGTTGCAATCCCAGGAAGCATCTTGGTATATCAATATGGATAACCTGAAAAAGAACGCTGCGGGGGAATTTGCACAGGCATCGATAAATGCAAGTAATCTAAATGCAGCCGATCTGTTTACGGCGTTACCATCGGCCACCTCCAATACGGGAGTGGGGAGCGTCCTCGACCAAATCAATTCTAGGTTTCAGAATTTAGCGTTTTCCTTACCTAGCTCGAATACAAATCTACCGGATAACTCCGCCTTACAAACTGTGTCGACGTCGTTGACTCAAGGGATCACCGCAGCGGAGAACGTGTCCTTGTTAAGCGCAGCGAATACGGCGTTGCTGAATAGTAGAATGAGCTATATAGACGGAATGGTAGCGAATCTATCGAGTCAGTTAACGTTTACGGATAGCGGACTTGGTCAATTACTAAAAGCGAATGGAGATACGATCTATACAGGTAAGGCTGGAAAAGACGGAAACCAATACATAGCGGATATAGACGGAAATATGAAGCGGGATGCGAACGGAAACGGGATCACGTTGCAGAGTTTTATCAACTCGACTTGCGGGCAAGGACTTGCGAACGCGGCTTGCGCAGCGTATACGACGAAGGAATACGCGAGCGTGGTTGCGAATGCAGATGGGTCGATCACACTCACGAAGAATATGCATACGGGGACGTCATCACTGACCGGCGGAGATGCGGGCGACTCAGGTAATTATAGATACGATACGACACAAAGACAGTTTACGATTGCGGCTCCTGGAGTGGTTGCCTTGGATTCCCAGAATACTACCGTAACCGGGAATATGGGAATGGATTCTAATGGGGGCTCAAAGGGCAGCCTCATGAAATTTACCGGGGTTAAGTCCGGTACTTCGCTGAACATATTCGATTCCTCATCCGTGGGAAATCTGGTGAGTTCCGCCTTTACGAATCTGCAAGATTATATGAGCGGGGCCAATTTACAAAAAATGGCGCAAGAAATGACAGGCGGACTCGGGTATATAGACAAACAGGACTCGATGCTGCTCTCGGCTGCACAAACAGACGCACAAAACAAAGCGCAAACAGCGTCCTTAATCGCAGATTATGCGAAGAACGTATTACTAGGCGGAGTGAGTACGGGAGATTGGGTGAAAGGGCAAGTCAAGTCAGCGACCCAGAGCTTGATAGCGACAGCACTCTCGAATACATTCGATTTATCACCTGAGGCTGCGTCATTTTTAGCAGGAGCCTGGCAGGATAAGATAGCAGCTAAGAACGCACAGCATTCGATTAATAATTCGTTTACAAACGTAGGGACTCTCGTGGCTACGGGAGGCATGAGCCTAGTCGCGGGCGCTGAGCTAAAGATCACGAGCAATATCCCTGGACTGAGTGGGATCTCAAAGGCAATTATGGATGTATCGTATCCGGGACAAGAAGCGGATATCCAGAAATATAAGAACGATAAATTCCAGGCGTATGGACTCGCAGTTACAGAGTTCGGGAAGATGAACGGCTGGGATCCGACAGTGATCCAACAATTCTCACAATACGCCGTGGATGCGATGAGAAACAAATCAGCGAAGCAGGAACTAGGGATGACGGGACCTGCCTTGTCATTAGGAAGAATCGGAAACGAACTGAACACGATGGCAGCCTCCCTCGAAGGACCTCTTGCGGAGGGAATGGGAGCTTTGACCCATGCTATCTCTACGGGGCTAGCAGGATTACACGTAATCTCGGGATCTAAGGCAGAAGACTTTAACGATGCTACTAGAATCGCAATCAATGATATCAAGCTAAAGGGCAATAAGGATGCAGTGACTCAGTACAAGGCAGACCAGGTGAGTAGCGCGGGGTTTGTAGTACAGCAGTACGGCAAGGCCAATGGCTGGTCCCAGGCTCAAATCGATCAGTATGCTAAGATGGCTGAACAGTTTGTGCAAAGACAACAAGGAAAGCAAGAACTGAATCGGGACAAACTGCTGCTAGATGCTGCAAACTTAGCCACCGGAGGCTTACTCGAAGCCGACCAACAGCTATTGCACGGTGGACTCGAGAGTACGGTTGCTAAGTTTGCCGGCGGAGTGATGAAGACACTGGGAGATCTAGGCCACGACTTAGGTGTAATATCCGCAAGCGATAATAAAAGCATCTACAAACAATCATCAGACTTTCAACATACGATCGACCTTTCGAAAGCGAAGGGAGAGGCAAATACCGGGAATGTAAGCTTGAGCCAACAAATCAAGCAGGCTACGAGAGACAAGGTATTTGATGCGATCGGTGAGATGCTATCTCCCAATTTTGGAGGAGCAGACCCTCATGCGATCGGACAATTACTAGAACAGTACGAGAACCAGCAAACCGCTAGGAAGAATGCAGCGAACCAGAGACTGGAAGATGCAGCACAAGGAGTGGCGATTGTAACTGCTGCAATCATCACAGGACTCTCGGGAGGAGCGGGAGCTCCATTACTCGAGGCGGCCACTGCCCTCTCCACCGGAGCAGCAGTCACGGCAGATGGCGCAATGATGCTAACGGCAGTAGGGGCCAATATAGCAACCCAAACGTATGTGGGAAGTAGAGTTGGAGGGACGAACGGAGCGGTAGCAGGATTTGCGAATGGAATCATCAGCGCAGCCACGATGGCGACAGAAACTCCGGTATCGGGATATGTAAGCTATACACCTCACCAAAACGCAAATATCATAACCGGTCAACAGGAAGTGGCCGGGGGCTGGGGAGGTGGAGTAACGGGAGCGATACAGAAGGTGGGAGGAACTCAGTATGGACTGAATGGAGGCTTCTCATTTACTCCAGGAAGTGGATTAAACCTAAACGTGAATGTAAACCTTCCGAGTACCAATGGATCGTACGTTGGAGTTAGTTATAATGCTAGTAATGGAAGCCATTCAGGAAACGGAGGCTTTACCTTTGCAAAATCAGGAAGTAATAATTTAGGACTGAACGTATCAGCGAGCGATACGGGTGTAGTAAACGTAGGTGCTAACTTAAGTAATGAACAAAAAGGTTGGAGTAGTCTTGGCGGAGCATTCTTAAACTTCTCGAATACGGGAGACATTACGTTTAGTAATCAGTTTAGAGGTGCAAACACGTAAGCGCCTAATCAAGCCCACCTTTTGCTCCTCGGCCAATCGTGCTAAACTATTTTTAATGAACAGAACAAATGTAGATTGGCAGCAAGAGTTTGAGGAATTTTCAAAAAGTGAACTTTCGCGACCGCAATACTGCAAAAAGAAAGGACTAAAATACTCGGCCTTTCGTTACCACTGGGAGAGGCGAGCTAAGATTCAGCAAAAAGAAGAGGGCTTTGTAGAAGTTCCTCAATCTGTTTCAAACAGCATTTCGTCGGTAGGGTCTGAATTTTTGACCCTAAAAATAGATTCTTCCGGCAAGGCTTTGCTACAAGTAAAACCTTCAGTTTAGTTTGGGACAATGGAGCTAAATCCCGGCAGAAGAAAAGTGTATTTACGACCTGGAGTCACCGACTTAAGGAAATCGATTAATACACTTGCTATCATTGTAGAAGGCAAAATGAAGAAGGACTTGTATTCGGAGAGTGTATTTCTATTCTGCAATCGCAAGAAAGAAAACTGAAAATGCTCTACTGGGACAAGAGCGGGTTTTGTCTTTGGCAGAAAAGATTAGAGGAGAGTAAATTTCCGTGGCCGAACTCAGAGGAAGAAGTTCGAAAGATTCCGGTAGAAAGATTTCATTGGCTTTTAAACGGGATCGATTTCTTTAAAGAGCATAGAAACTAAAATATAAGAAGTGAGCTGAAAAGATTGACTAATTTAATCGCAAAATCTACATTTAGATGCCGTGTCCTTAGATATAAACGAACTGCCGAATGATGTAGAAGAACTAAAGAAGATTATTATATTCCAAAATAATAAGTACTCTGAAGAATTGCGACTCCAAAGACAGAAAGAAGCCGAGCATCTCGACCAAATTGAGCGCCTAAAGATCCAACTATTCGGAAGAAGGACGGAGAAATGGAGCCAAATCGAGATAGACCAAGGACTTCTTTTTAACGAAATAGAAAATTCCCTACAGAAGGATTCCACCTAACCTGAGGAAAAAAGCCTCTTCACCCCGGTTAAAAGTCACACTAGAAAGAAAACGGGTCGTAAGCCGTTCCCTGATTATTTCCCTCGAATCAAGATCTTACACGATATTCCCGAAATCGAAAAAACCTGTTCTTGTGGGCATGAGCTGACTCGAATCGGAGAGGAAAGCTCCGAGAAGCTGGATCTAATTCCGGCAAAAATCCAAGTCGAAGTTCATATTCGCCCTAAGTATGCGTGCAAGCATTGTGAAGGGACTTCCGATGAAAATCAACCTGTCGTTAAAATAGCACCAGTTCCCAATCAAATCGCTGAAAAGAGTATGCTTTCATCGAGCTTTTTAGCGTACACACTTACTCAGAAGTTTGCAGATGCTCTTCCTTTCTACAGACAAGCAGGAATTCTTCAAAGATCGGGAGTCGATATTTCAAGAACAACTTTATCGAATACTGCGATCCAAGTATATGAAAAGCTTTCTCCATTGATTGAGGATATAAGAAAGGAGCTTTTTGAATCGAAGTATTTACAGATAGATGAGACGGTTCTCCAAGTGTTAAACGAACCGAAAAAGTCGAATACGGCCAAATCCTATATGTGGGTGATTCGGGGATTTATCCGAGAAAAACCGGTAGTATTATATCATTATGAACCGAGTCGGAGTGCTAAGTTTTTAGAAGAATGGATTTCCAACTTCGAAGGGATTATCCAAACAGACGGTTTTGAATCTTACGATTCTTTATTGAAAGTAAAATCAAAGATTCTTCATGCAGGATGTTGGAATCATGCTCGAAGGAGATTCTTTGAAATTTTAAAAATAGATCCTAAGAACGCTCAAGCAGAATGGATCGTAAAGGAAATCGGTAAGCTCTACACAATCGAGTCGAAGGCCAGAGAAGAAAATCTAAATTCCGAAGAACATTTAAAACGGAGACAATCTGAATCCAAGCCGGTCGTTGATGAGATCCGTTCCTGGATGAATAAACGAATTATAGAAGTCGCTCCGAAATCTTCGATGGGTAAAGCCCTTGGTTATCTCGCTGGCCAATGGGAAAAATTGCTCATCTTTTTGGACCATCCGGAATTGCAATTGGATACAAATCTGGTCGAGAATGATATTCGTCCTTTTGTGATCGGAAGAAAAAATTGGCTCTTCTCTGGCTGCCCGGAAGGAGCGACTGCAAGTGCAGGATTTTATTCTTTAGTTCAAATTGCAAAGCTCGCGGGAGTCGATCCTTATGCGTATTTGCGGGATCTATTTAAGTCATGGGAAAGCGAGCCGAGGAGTCTTTCTTGTCAGGATCTGCCGCAACTCGCTATACCTGTGCTTGATTAGGCGGTTACTGTTAAGCGCAGCGAATACGGCGTTGCTGAATAGTAGAATGAGCTATATAGACGGGATGGTAGGGAATCTATCGAGTCAGTTAACGTTTACGGATAGCGGACTTGGCCAGTTACTAAAAGCAAATGGAGATACGATCTATACAGGTAAGGGTGGAAAAGACGGAAACCAATACATAGCGGATATAGACGGAAATATGAAGCGGGATGCGAACGGAAACGGGATCACGTTGCAGAGTTTTATCAACTCGACTTGCGGGCAAGGACTTGCGAACGCGGCTTGCGCAGCGTATACGACGAAGGAATACGCGAGCGTGGTTGCGAATGCAGATGGGTCGATCACACTCACGAAGAATATGCATACGGGACGTCATCACTGACCGGCGGGGATGCGGGGGACT
>NZ_AHMM02000026.1 GCF_000243675.2 Leptospira inadai serovar Lyme str. 10
GCAAAAACGGATCGCCCTACTTGTACATACTGATATTTGCTAAGTACTCAGTAGAGTACTTAGCCTATTATGTGTATGTGCATGAAAGTATGACTAAGCAAGTCCTAATGCGGTTTTCTGACCGTGCATTTTTTCAGTAGTGCGCTTGCCAAAAATGTACACCTGCTTTTTGGCCGTTTTTAAGCCCTCGGCGATTGAGAGCGCAATACAACCTTTCGCAAATTCGCCTATAGCGCTTTGCAAAAGGTCTATAGGCGCCCTACGGGGTTCCCCCACTGGCTTTCGCCACCGCCCCACAGGGGCGGTTCAAACCCTCTGGGCTTATTAGCTCCGTCGGTAAGCCATAAAAGGCACATAGCCCACGCAGTCAAGGGCGAAGCCGACGGAGTCGGTGCTCCGCACCCTTGACTAGCGTTAGGGCTGAATGTGCCATGGCTTACTTACCGACGGGCTTAATTAGCTCCAGAGGTCGTGCTGTCGGCACGAGCCGACTAGGGGGATTTAAGGGGGGAAAATCCCCCCTTTCACGCACTAGCCTCCCTCTGGTCGGTGCGTTCATAGAAGATATAAGAGTAAAAACACTCAAAAATAGGTCTACATCAAGTGTTTTCAAGGCTTTACGCGATTTTAGGTTTTATCACCAGCTGTGATAACTAGTTTTATCACCAGCTATGATAAAACCCCTTGTATTCTATTATCATTTGTGATAAAAGTTTTATCATGAATGATAAATGTATTTATCACAGTATGATAAATAACAAGGGGGATATTTCAATGCCAGTAGTCGTATCAGAACCAAAGAATTTGAATGATGTGTCTTTTAAACAGCGAGCAATAGATTTAATTGCCAAAGAACAAGAAGAGCTGGAAGAATTAAAACGACAAAAGAAAAGCCCTTTCACAAGGTTTTATCAAGTAAACAAAGATAATTCAGAATATCTCAGAAGCTGTCTAAAAGAAAACCCAAAGGCTCTACAAGTGCTGTTTTTTATATTTGACCACATGGATAAATATAACGCTGTAGTATGTTCTTACAAGGTCTTTCAAGACGCTTTGGATATGGGGCAGGCAACTGTTGCAAGGTCAATTAAGTATCTCAAAGAACATGGATTTTTATATGTCTACAAAACAGGCTCCAGTAATGTCTATGTTGCCAATAAAGACCTTGTATGGAATTCTTGGGGGAACAATAGGGAATACTGCGAGTTTCCAGCCAATATAGTGTTGACTGCTTCGGAGCAAGAAGAACGCTCCAAAATCCAAGACAAACGCATTACAACGATAGAAGTTAAGGACTAACCCCTTAAATACCCTTAAAACGCAAAAAAACAGCCCTCAGAAGCCCTTTAATGTGTTTGTGCAAGAAAAAGTACCCTAAAG
>NZ_AHMM02000027.1 GCF_000243675.2 Leptospira inadai serovar Lyme str. 10
AATGAAGGAGACACGGGATTATTTGAATAAGGCAAAATCGAGTGCTCTATATTCGATCACCGGAATGGTGGACTTTAACTTGTTTCTAGGAGATCTTGTGAACGAGGCGGGAGGAATGTTAATCAATGAACTTTCCTTCAAGACGAAAGTCGTTAGTATGGGGATGTTAGACTTCGGGACTTTCAAGACGGATCATAGCGACTTGAACAAATCGATAGCAGCAGGGTATGGAGAACTCGATAAGAGCCGAGAAAAATACATGAGCGAAGAACACAGAGTATATTCAAGAAACGCGAATTACTTATATAAGAACGACCAGGTATCGGATGCGATCGTTACGACAGGCTTGGCGGCTTGCACGGCGATTCCGAACCCTGCATCCCCAGGATGCTTTACCGGTTTAGTAGCTTACAAGACAGCTCGGGGAGCTTACGAGGGAGGAGTGGTTGGAGCAGGTGCGGCTATGGGAAGTGCAGCTCTTACCTCTACAATGAGGTCCACCGGCTTCGGGGTGAACTTCGGGTACAGTTATGCAAACGGATACAGCGCAGGAATCAACTACGGAATTCCGGGACAGACAACCGGAATCCAGGGTGGAGTCGGCTACTCGCAGAGAAACGGATGGAATGCGAAGATCGGATACGGATTTAAGAATGGTGTTAACTTATCCTACGATCATTCCGAATTCGGAGGAGATACATACACCGGTACGTTAGCAAACAACTACGGAGGTGCATTCTTAAACTATAATACGGAAAACGGATACAGCGGGGGAATCAACGTCACATCCAACGGTTCCATCTTTGGGAATCAGTTGGGTGCGTTTAGCACTCTCGGTTATGGGAATTCGGGAGTATATAACGATGTGGGTTATTTTGTTCCTGAGAAGGCGCCCATGACGGAGGCCGAGAGGGAACAGGCTGCGGAGTCTGCGAGGAATAACCTGTTGAATAATATCCTGGGCGGGATCGGGTATGTGGCTGGGAGAGTTGGGGACTTTGCGAAAGGGATTTGGGATGGGATGTTTGGGGAATACGGATTTAAGAATGGTGTTAACTTATCTACGATCATTCCGAATTCGGAGGAGATACATACACCGGTACGTTAGCAAACAACTACGGAGGTGCATTCTTAAACTATAATACGGAAAACGGATACAGCGGGGGAATCAACGTCACATCCAACGGTTCCATCTTTGGGAATCAGTTGGGTGCGTTTAGCACTCTCGGTTATGGGAATTCGGGAGTATATAACGATGTGGGTTATTTTGTTCCTGAGAAGGCGCCCATGACGGAGGCCGAGAGGGAACAGGCTGCGGAGTCTGCGAGGAATAACCTGTTGAATAATATCCTGGGTGGGATCGGGTATGTGGCTGGGAGAGTTGGGGACTTTGCGAAAGGGATTTGGGACAAGTTGTTTGGGGACAGTAATAACGATCCGAATTCTAATCAATCATCGGGATCAATCCAAGCCTTACTTCAAAACCTAGGTTCTATTGATTTAAAAACCCTAATAGATAACTTATCACGAAATAAATTTGGAATGGAAGCGCCGAATGGTTTCCCGCTTGGGGGGAATTTGCTTGCGGCTTTTAAAAATCTATTTTCCAGTAACGAGCGAAGTGATTCTTCAACATCCAATACGAATGGCAACACACCTAATTCGGAAGGACCATCTGATAGAACAGTGTTATCCTCCGACGACTTAAAGCCGGGAGGAGAGGTTGACAAATTAATCTCGGAGAAAGTAAATTTTGGTAAGGTCGGAAACGAAACGGATACGGAGCAAAGGAACCGTATAGTGAGCGAATTGAGAAAAGTTTCCGAAAGTTTAGCCTTCGATAGCCAGGAAGCTTTTAATCAGTATTTTGGCGGCGAAGATCGCTACTCACATGGGGACTGAATGGCAACACACCTAATTCGGAAGGACCATCTGATAGAACAGTGTTATCCTCCGACGACTTAAAGCCGGGAGGAGAGGTTGACAAATTAATCTCGGAGAAAGTAAATTTTGGTAAGGTCGGAAACGAAACGGATACGGAGCAAAGGAACCGTATAGTGAGCGAATTGAGAAAAGTTTCCGAAAGTTTAGCCTTCGATAGCCAGGAAGCTTTTAATCAGTATTTGGCGAAGATCGCTACTCACATGGGGACTGCTTTGGACGGAATGGGGTATGGATTCCCGGGGTGGCCTGGTGCTGTCGATCAACGAGGAAATTTGAATTTTCAAAATAACATCGACTGTTCTTCTTTTGTGAGTTCAGTATTGTATGCAGCAGGTGTAAGCTACGGTCTGGGAAATCCGCTTCATGGTTATGCAATTTATGGTAAAGACACAATGTCCGCGCAAGACATTGCGAATAGAGACGCGAATGAAAAACCGTTATTGGGTTCTTCAGGATACGGTGGAGTCCAGAATATGAGATACAACAGCAATCTTTTTATACCGACTCCAAATAACGAACCGATCCTCGGTTCGATCGGTATGATGATGAAGTATGATGCTAACCTTGGGCTATATTCGGATCATACTTATGTAATTAAAAATAGAAATAATGATACTCTGGAAATTTATGAAAGTGCAGGAGGGAAAGGGGTTCAATTTTCTAAAAGGACACAAAATAGTGGCGACAGATATTGGAATAGTAAGACAACTTACTGGCAAGTTAACCCAAATTATATACCCGGATTAATTTTATCAGGATGGTAATAGATTGATGAACGTAGAGAAGTTCGTAGTATCTTTTTTTTTAATAATACTGGCTGGATGCTTTGATATTCAGAATGCTCCTACTAAAAATTCTGAAGTCGAACTGATTAAATGTACAAATTCAGATGGAATAAAAAAATATAGTAAAGGATGTATTCCACCGGGAAAAAATCATTTTTGTTCGATGGTATCAGAGTCGATTAAAAAAGGAAAATTATTTGAACTTATGGCTAAATTTGGAAAATGGAAAGCAACATATGACGCTGCGGGGGACTATTATTTCTTATTTCTAAAGAATGGTCAAATTATACAATACGAAAGTTTGGCAGGAGATCGGAGAAACGATAAAAGAGTAAAGCGTAACGGAAGTATCATTCTTACTGACGAAGAAATTAATATTAAAGGATTATTAATATATAAAGAAGGTAAAGGAATGGTACAATCGAATGAAAAAACAAAAAGGATAGGCTGCTACGTTGGAGCGCCGGATCAGCTAAATATAAAATTTGTTCAAGAATTAGCTTTTGAGCCTATCGAAGAGGGCTCTCTATACTACGAACCGGCCAATATAGAAATTGATTATCCTTCAGGAGAGATGAGAGAAGTAAAATGATTCGACCGCGTTACTCAATATATTTTCTGACACGCCGATAAAAATAGACCTAAGCGGAGAAATAATCGTAAGAAACTGATTACAATGTTTTGAGATCGATCAACTGACGAGTCATTTCAAATAGGCCATGAATCTGCTTGTGTATAGTATAATTCCTTAATTTAGTATCCTCGCAGCAACGATACGCAGGGTGCGAAGCAGTCGCAGCGTTATTATTGAAAAGTAATGAATAAAAACAAAAGAGACGCTGAGACCGGAGCGAACGCGAAGCCCGAAGTAGCGTGACCCTGAACGAAGTGAAGGGGGCTGCCCGTCAGAGGACAGAAGACAGAGGACTGAGGACAGAACATTGATGAGCGGAGTTTCCACGTACTATAGAAAGAATTTTATGCTAAGAGTGGATTTGTCCCCCGTCCTGTGTAGCATTTTTAACTTCGAGCAGCTTCTGTCTAGCGTGAGCAAAGCGAA